>NZ_QJRK01000053.1:0-51193 GCF_003205245.1 Pseudomonas sp. MB-090624
CTGGCCCGAAACAAACGTAGGAGCGAGCGCAGCTCGCGATTGCGCCGCGCGGGCGGCGCTCGATCTCACAGGCGCTGAAGATGCTCCGGCTACCCTTGCCAGGAACCATAGAATCTCCCACAGGGATTGCATCAGGCCCGGGCTCCATGCAGTACCTGTAGGAGCTGGCTTGCCTGCGATGGGCCGCGAAGCGGCCCCTGCTCCCTAAAACTCAAAGGTACTGGACAGGCTCACCTGCCGCGCATCCCCAATCGCCACAAAGTACTGGTTCACCGCCGAGCTGTAGTACACCTTGTCGAACAGGTTCTTCACGTTCAGTTGCAACAACACCTTGTGCTCATCGAGCTTGGTCTCGTAGGTCGCAAATGCGTCAGCCACGGTATAGGACGGCAAGTCGAAGGTGTTGGTCGCGTTGCCGCTGCGCTCACCCACATACCGTGCCCCGGCACCAAAGCGCAGGCGGTCGCCGCCGAACAGGCTGCCGTAGTCGTACACCGCCGACAGCGAGCCGCTGTGCTTGGCCACGTTCTGCAGGCGGTTGCCCTTGAGGTCGGGGTCCTTGGTGACCTTGGCATCGGTGAAGGCATAGCTGCCGATCAGGCTCCAGCGCTCGCTGAGGTGGCCGGTCAGGTCCAGCTCGACCCCGCGTGAATTGACTTCACCCGCATTGCTGTAAAGCGTATCGCCGGTGCGCGTGTCGAAATTGGCCACCAGCACGTTGCGCTTGGTGATGTCGAACAGCGCCAAGGTACCGGTCAGGCTGCCTGGCATGTCGAGCTTGGCGCCCAGCTCCCACGACTTGCCCTCTTCCGGCGCCACCGACGAGTCCAGTACCACCCCCCCGGTGAGCGGCGCGATGCTGGAGTTGGGCTTGAACGATTCGCTGTAGCTGCCATAGAACGACAGTTGCTCATCGACCTTGTAGACGATACCGGCATGTGGCACCCAGGTCTGGCCGTTGGTATCGGTGTTGGCCGTGAACGGGCGACCGCGGCCGGCGTACTGGTCGTACTGCTGGAAGCGTGCACCGGCCACCAGGATCCAGTGATCGTCCAGGTGCAGCGCGTCCTGCAGGAACAGCGCATCGGTGCGCAGCTTGTCGGTCTGGTCACTGTCGCTGGCACGCACGGTGGTGCCTTCCACTTCCTGCCCATACACCGGGTTCACGTAGCTGAAACTGGACCGCGCGGCTTGCCGGATCAGGTCAGCGCGGTAGACCTTGCGGTCCTCATGGTCGGCGCCCAGCAGCAAGTCATGCTGCATGCCGGCAAATTGCACGGTGCCGGTCAGGCTCAAGGTTGCGAACTGGTCACGGCTCATGGCGCCGTGGGTGCCATCGATACTGCGGGTCAGGGTGCCATTGGCTTCGTTCACCCCCGTGACGCGAACCTGGCTGGCGTCGTAGGTCTCACGGTTGAAGCTGTAGCCAACGTGCAGCTTCCAGTCATCGGCCAACTGGTGGTCGACCTCCAGACGGTACAGGTCCGAGCGCCCTTCCATGTCGTTGAAGGGCTCGTCCAGGCGCCGGGTGGCGGGAATGTCCAGCGGGTGGCCATTGCTGCCAAAAGCCGTGCCCCGATCGAACGGCGAGAGAAACTCGCGGTGCTCGTAGGCCAGCACGACCTGGGTGTCTTCGCCCAGCCAGGCCAGCGACGGCGCGACCAGCGATTCACGATGCACCCCGAAGTTGCGCCAGTAATCTTCGTCTTCGTGGTCGACGATCATGCGGTAGGCAAAGTTGCTGTCGCCCAGCGCGCCGGTGCTGTCGAAGCCCCCGCCGCTGCCGTTCTTGCCGCTGCCGTAGGTGGAACCCCGCAGGTTCAGGGCGTTGTACTGCTCGAGTTGGGGGCGCTTGCTGACCACGTTGATGACCCCGCCCGGGTCCTGGATACCGTACAGCAGCGAGGCCGGCCCCTTCAGCACTTCGACCCGTTCGGTACTGGCATTGAGGCTGCGGCCCTGCACGATGGGCATGCCATCGCGCATGATCGAGCCGTCGCGGTTGTCGCCGAAGCCGCGCTTCATCACCGTGTCGGAGGTGCCGCCGAAGTTGTTGCCCTGGGTAATGCCGCTGACGTTGGCCAGGGCATCGTCAAGGTTGCGCGGCGCCTGGTCACGGATGACCTGCGCCGGGACCACGTTGATCGCCTGGGGAATGTCCTGGTTGGCGCCCTGGCCACGCATGATCGACGCCGTGGCTGGGGGTTGGTAGCTGTAGTCGTCCCGGAGCGAGGTCACCGTGGTGGCCTGCAGGTTGAGGGCCCCGGTAGTATCCAGCGCGTCCAGGGTCAGGGTCCGCGAGTCCAGGCGCCGCCAGGTCAGCCCGCTGCTTGCCAGCAGCTGTTGCAGCGCCTGTTCGGCACTGTAGGTGCCGGTCAGCGCCGGCGCCTGCACCCCGGGCAACGCTACGGTGTAGACCACGCTTTGGCCCGTGGTCCGGCTGAAGGCGCTGAGGGCCTGGGCCAGCGGTTGCGCTGGCTGGGCGAAGGCGTAGGCCTGCTGTTGCTCGGCAGCGCTGGCCTGGGGAGCCACGGCAACGGTCGGGAGCATGGCAAGGCCGAACCAGAGGGGGACGCAACGCGGGGAGAACTTCATGGACGCTGACCTGTGAGAGGAATATGAGTACGAATGAATCGCACTTCCACTCATTACACGGATGCCACGGTCGGTTACCTCATGCGCTTTTGAAAATATTTTCCCGGTGCTGCCGGTTCGCGGGCAAAGCCGCTTCCACGGCAGGCGCCAACGGCGGCCGGCAGAGGGGCTAGCGGATCAGCGTCAAACGGCCCAGCACGGTCTGCCGTGAAAAGCCCATCACCTTGCCCAGCGAATCCAGTGCCAGCAGCGGCTCGGCCAAGGGGAAACTGCCACTGACCTTACGCTGCCCGAGTTCCTCATCCAGCAACAGGATCCGCCCCGGGTAGTAGCGCCCCAGGTCCTCGACCACCTGCGCCAGCGGCACCTGGTAGTAATTCAGCCAGCCCTGGCGCCAGGCCAGGCGGTTGTCGCTGTCCACCGCCAGGGTTGCGCCGGCCCGGCCGGCGCCGTAGCTCACCTGCTGGTTGGCCGTCAGCTCCCTGGCCGCAGCCCCCGCGGCCGGGCTTACCGCCACCCGCCCGCTGCGCACCGTGACCTGCGTGCCCTCCCCCTGCTCACGCACCTCGAACTGGGTACCGAGTACCCGCACTTCACCGCCGTTGGCCTCGACCAGGAAGGGCTCGCCGGTATGCGTGACCTGGAAGAACGCCGCGCCATGCAGCAAGCGCACGCGACGCTTGCCATGGGCAAAATCGACCGCAATTGCACTGCCCGCATCCAGGGTCACCTGCGAGTTGTCCTGCAGGGTAACCTGGCGAATCTGCCCGGCACTGCTGTAGTCGGCCTGCAGGTCCTGCAGCCAGTAGCCTGGGTGCCAGCCCCCGGCGACCCCAATGGCCAGCACCAGGCAGGCCGCCAGCCCGATTGCCGCCAGGCGCGCGCGGCCGGGGCGCCTGGCAGCCGGGCGAGCCATGGCGGCCAGGTAGGGCTGCAGGCTGGCATGCTCTTCGGCAGCCAGCCGCGACGCCGCCACACCACTGTTGCGCCACAGCGCCTGGGCCTGTTCGTACGCGGCGCGGTGCCCGGGCTCGGCCAGCAGCCAGCGTTTGAACGAGGCCCCCTGGGCCACTGCAGGTTGCTCGCTGATGCGGCTGAGCCAGCGCAAAGCGGCCTGCGCCTGCGCCTCGGTGATCGGCGGTATAGGACTCATCGGCAGGCTCTCCCAGGCCGGCGCGGGGTGGACGCGGGCTCGGCAACACTTGCCTTGCACGCTTCCAGGGCGCGCATCATATGCTTTTCCACCGCGCTCTGGGACAGCTGCATGGCCTTGGCGATCTCGCCGTACTTGCAGCCGTGAATGCGGTTGAGCAGGAAGATCTGCCGGGTGCGCTCGGGCAAGGCGCGCAAGGCAGCCTCGATACGCTGCAGGTCGTGGTCCACTTCCACGGCCTGCTCCGGCGCATGCGTCATGCTCGCCTCGTCCACCGCCAGCGCGGCTTCGGCAATGCGTTCGCGGCTGCCCTCACTGCGCAGGTGGTCGATGGCCAAGTTGCCGGCACAGCGCAGCAGGTAAGTATCCAGCGCCTCGACTTTCACCTCGGGGCGACGCCAGAAGCGCAGGAACAACTCCTGGACCAGGTCCGACGCCGTGGCGCGGCAGCCCACGCGCCGGCTGACCAGTGCCTCCATGCGTGCACGCTGGGCCTGGAACACCTGGACAAAACGCGCACGCCCGCCTGCGCTGTCGGCATTCGGCCCGAGGGTATCGCCCTGCTCGCTCATGCTGTCACGCCGCCCAAACGGCCAGCACCGGGCCCAGCAGCACACTGCCGGCAGCCAGGCCCAGCAACAGCCGCGGCTGGTACGGCAGGGCGAAGACCCACACGGTGACCGCCGCCATCATCACCGCCACCCACTCCACCAGGCCATGGGCCCAGCCACGCAGGTGCACACTGAACACCAGCGAGAGCACCAGCAACGACCAGCCCGCCACGCGCAACAGACGCAGTTGGCCGGGGTGCGGCTTGCGCCCGAGCAGGCCGGTAAAATGTTTGTCCATGGCCAGGCACAAGGCAACGAAGCCTGCGTAGGCGAGCAATGCGTTCCCCAGCATCAGCGTGCCTGCGCCGCTTCGGCGCGCGGCTTGTCTGCCGCCCGCGCCGCGCGCTTGGCCAGCGGCGCGGGGCTGCGCAGCATCTTGCCGGCCAGCCAGGCCAGGAACAGCCCGGTACCCAGCGCGGTCAGGTCCAGGCCTGCCATGGCCCAGTCACCTGCCCCCAGCGAATGGTTCAGCCCACGGTCGGTGGTCAGCCCATTGAGCAGCGGCAGCAAGGCGAAGGCCAATGCGCCCAGCGCCAGCTGCTCGCCCCAGGCCCGGCGCCCACTGCGCAGTACGGCGTGGGCCAGGGACAGGCCCCAGACGATGAAGAAGACATTCACCTCCCAATCGGCACGGCCGGCGGCAGCGGCCGGGATCAGCCGGTTGGCCCAGAAGAAGCCCGCCACTGCCAGCAGCAGGCCGCTCATGCTGGCGATATTGAGCACCTCGACCAGGCGCAGCTCGCCGGGCATGTGCGCGCGCTGGGCATGTTTGAGCTGGCGCTTGCCCAGCCACATCACCAAGCCTGTGCCAATCACCGCAGTACCGGCAATGCCAAAGCAGAAATACAACCAGCGCAGCCAGGGCCCGGCAAAGTTGCCCATGTGCAGGCCGGCAAAGCTGAAGGACGTCATCATGGCCCCGCTCTCCGGCTTGCCCTGGCTCAGCAGCGTGCCGCTGGCGCCATCGAACGTCCAGTTGGCGCTGCGCCGGTAGGCCACATGGTCGGCCGCCGATTGGGTGAAGGTGACACGGGCATTGCGGTCGCCCGGGTTCTGCACCTGGATGTTGCCAATGCGTGCCTCGGGTTGCAGCGCCTGCACCTTGGCATACAGGCTGGGCAGCGCGACCAGCGGCGTGGCCACCTGGGCCGCCTTGGGTGCATCGTTGCGCCCGAACAGGTCATTGAAGTACTTGCCGGTGTCGTTGCCATAGCTGGCCATGATCCCCGCCGGCATCACCATGTACATGAACAGCACCAGGCTGCTGTAGCTGATCATCAGGTGGAACGGCAGCACCAGCACGCCGATCGCGTTGTGCCCATCCAGCCACGAGCGCTGGCCCTTGCCGGGGCGGAAGGTGAAGAACTCCTTGAAGAGCTTCTTGTGGGTAATGATGCCGGTGACCAGCCCCAGCAGCATGATGAAGGCGCAGAAGGTCGACAGCCAGCGGCCATAGGGGTACGGCATCTGCAGCTGGAAGTGGAAGCGGTAGAAGAACTCGCCACCGCGGCTGTCGCGTGCCTCTACCGGTTGCCCGGTCTGGGTATCGAGGGTCTTGCTGACAAAGCCGCGCGGCCCGCCGTTGGGGTCGCGATAGCCCACGCTCAAGCCCGCTTCGCGGGCGTTGGGCAAGCGGATGAACCAGGTGCCCGAATGCCCGGCATTGTCCTGCAGGTAACGCTGTGCCAGGGCCAGGCTATGGGCCGGGTCCAGTGCATGGCTGCGCACCTCAGGCTGCGACCAGTGGCTGATCTCTTCCTTGAAATACGACAGCGTGCCGGTAAGGAAAATGGCGAACAACAGCCAGCCGAAGATCAGGCCGGTCCAGGTATGCAACCAGGCCATGGCCTGGCGGAAGCCGTCTTTCATGAGGTTTTCATCCAGTAGGCAATGCCACTGATCACGCCCAGCAGCAGGCTTGGCGCCAGCACGCCCAGCCACGCGCGCCAGGCACTGCGGCAGGCGAAGCACCAGATGAACGCCAGCAGGTAGAAAACGAACGAGAGCATCAGGCCGACCAGCGTGGCGTCGACCTTGGGCAACGGTGCCACCACGGCGATGCAGACGCTGGCCGCAGACGCCAGCAGGTAGCCGCCCAGCAGCGCAGCCAGGCTGCGTGAGGCCACGGCCAGGCGGTAGCTGAGCGGAAGGCCGGCGGTTTTGCGCGTCATGGCGAAGGTCCGGGCGTGTTCGGGGCTGCAATACTAATGATTTCAATTCTCACAAGCAAAGCTTCAACGACAAGCTGCCGGTGCGCGCAGATATGCAACAAGAAATTTATTTTCCGAAAGGGCTTGAATTCATCCCGCGGTTGCCTGACCTTAGAGTCAAGAGGCGCAGAATTTCCAACGGTCTCAAGGACCTGGCCGCGCCTCCATGCGAGCAAGCTGAATAAGGATTGAATCATGCAAATCCAGGTCAACAGCAGCAACCATTTCGAAGGCAACGCCCGGCTCGACCAGTGGGTCCGCAGTACACTGGAAAGCTCACTTGAACGTTACGAGGACGACCTCACCCGCATCGAGGTGCACCTGCGCGACGAAAATGGCGCCAAGCCCGGACTGCATGACAAACGCTGCCAGATGGAGGCTCGCCCCAAAGGCCACCAACCGATTTCCGTAACCCACACGGCCGCTTCGCTGGACCAGGCAGTGGATGGTGCCGCCACCAAGCTGAACCACGCGCTGGAGCACTTCTACGGCAAGCTGCGCAGCAAGCGCGGCGCCCTGGAACTGAGTGACCCCGACGCCTGATCGCAACAACCGAAACGCCCGGCCAAGTGCCGGGCGTTTTCGTTCCCGCCCGGGTCAATTCAATTGACGACGCGCAAGCGCGATACGGGGAACAGGTTGTCCAGGGTTTCCAGCAAACGGGCCTGGTAGATCGGCTTGCGGAAGAAGTCCAGTACCTGCAATTGCACCAGTTCGCTGACGTCATCCAGGTCGGCTTGTGCCGACATGACGATCACCGGCAAATGCAGGCGGGCGGTATGCTCGCGCAGGCGCTTGATCAAGCCGATGCCACTTTCGCCCGGCATGCGCACATCAGTGATCACCAAGGCTACGTCCGGGTGACAGGTCAGCTGGTGCAAGGCCGCCTTCACCGAGGTGGCGGTCAGGCAGGCGAAGCCCTCGTTTTCGAGCAGCTCCGCCAATTCCAGCAGAACGTCCTGCTCGTCATCCACCAGGAGGATCTGCTGACGCGCGCAAGCGTTCTGCATGCCGCTGGCTCCCTTTCAGGTCTCAAAGCGCATTTTTGATAGTCGTGAACGTTGCGTTCACGGCCGAGGAAATATCCCCGACGAAGGCCGCCAGCACCACTGCAACCATGGTTGCGATGACGGCGTACTCAATACCGGATGCACCGTCCTTGCGATGCAGGAAATTCATGCAGTGCAGAATGAACAGTTTCATGCTTCAGCTCCTTGCGGCATGGATGCCGGCGGCGGTGGTATCAAAATGACACCGATCTGCCATCAAAGAATTGCCAAGCCGGTGCGAACTGCAAATGTATTAAAGCGTTAATCAGAAAGTATTAGCCCGCCTTGGTTAACCACCCGCCACTCGCTAACTCTTTGTTTTCACGCGACCTGCTCGGCACCCTGAAAAAAACTGCCAGGGCTCATGGCAAATGGCGATGGCTGCGCTAACTTGCTATAGCGAAATAGTGACTTTTCGCCATCATCCAACGCGTGCAGGGAGGCCGAGATGAGCAGCCGCTTGACCCTATTCCTGGCCGCGTTTTTCTTGCTGGCGGCGCTGTTGGCAGGCTACTGGGGCGTGGTGCTCAGCCGCCCGCCGGCCGCCCCTGTCGCCGCCGCGCCTACCGTTGCACCGCCGAGCGTAGCCACAGCGCCAGCGCCCAGCGCGCCAGTGGAAGCGCCGCGCACGGCGGTGGTCGTGCTGCGCAAGGCCGTGCCAGCCAATACCCCACTCACTGAAGACGATGTGCTGGTCGAGCGCCTGCAGGTCGCCCCCGCCGGTGCTTATCAACAGGTCGCCCAGGTGATCGGGCGCAGCAGCGCCCGGCCCCTGGCGGCAGGCACCTGGCTGGAAGAAGCCAGCTTTCAGGCCGGCGGGCCGCTGGCACGGATGATCCGCGCGCACGAGCGGGCGGTGGCACTGGGCGTGGATGAAGTGGTCGGTGCCGCTGGCCAACTGCGCCCGGGTGACTACGTTGACGTGCTGCTGTTCCTGCGCGAAGAGCCCAACAACCCGCAAGCCTCGGCCCAGGTGGTACTGCCGGCCCTGCGTGTGCTGAGCGTCGGCGAGCAAACGGGGTTGGCCAACGATGGCCGCCCGGCGCAGAGCCCCGAAGAGCAAAAGGCCCACCGCGACCAGAGCGGCCTGGGCAACGGCGCAGGCACCCGCACGGTGGCAGTGGCCGTGCCCGAAGCCATGGCCAGCCGCTTGATGCTGGCCGCCCAGGCCGGCACCTTGCGCCTGGCAGTGCGCAGCGCCGATGAACAGCGCCTGGCGCGCTACTGGAGCGAGGCCGATGCGATACCGCAGGTGGAGGCCGCCAACCGCGCGCTCTACCGCTTCAGCCAGCTGGCCCAG
The DNA here is from genome assembly GCF_003205245.1 of Pseudomonas sp. MB-090624. NCBI lineage: Bacteria > Pseudomonadati > Pseudomonadota > Gammaproteobacteria > Pseudomonadales > Pseudomonadaceae > Pseudomonas > Pseudomonas sp. MB-090624. The sequence goes on from NZ_QJRK01000053.1 coordinate 8,919, forward strand.
GCGCCGGTGGCCAGTGTGTCGAGCCCGGCGCCCAGCCACGCCGCGCCCGCCATGCACATCATCCGTGGTGCCACGGCTGAAGCAAGCGCCAACAACCCCTGAACCGGCAAGGATGCAGTGATGCGAAGTTCCTTCTTCAGACAAGCATGTTGGACCGGGCTGCTGGCCGCGCTGTTGCCCCAGGCGCAGGCGGCACCCAAAGGCTGCGAAGCGTTCGGCCAACTGCCTGCGATCATCGAGATCGACCAGGGCCTGCAGCAGGAGCTGCGCTTGCCGGTGGCGATCGAGCGGGTTGCGGTCGGCGAGCCGAAGGTGGCCGATGTCCAGGCCAGCGGTGAGCGCGGTGTGGTGATTACCGCGGTGGGCCAGGGCAATACCAGCCTGATGATGTGGACAGCCTGCACGCCGTCACCGCACAAGGCGATGGTGTTCGTCCGCGGGCGGGCCAGCGCCGATATGGCCCAGGACAGCTTCCTGCCGTCGCAGGACACGCAACTGCCCAGCCAGGTGCAAGCCGATATCCGGTTTGTCGAAGTGCGCCGCAGCAAATACAAGGAGGCAGGGGCACGGCTGTTTTTCAAGGGGTCGAACAATAGCCTGATTGGCTCGCCAGGTACGGTGCCAAATACCGTAGTGCGCCCTGATTATGTGCCTGGCGCTCAGACAGGTGAGAACCCTATCGCATATGCGGATGTGCGCCCCGGTATTCCACTCGACAATAGCGTCTTCAACATCGTCTGGGGCGGTGGCAGCAGCCGCTTCCTGGCCATGATCAATGCCTTGGAGAACAGCGGTTTCGCCTACACCCTGGCGCGCCCGAGCCTGACTGTGCTCAGTGGCCAGACAGCCAGCTTCCTGGCCGGTGGCGAAATTCCGATCCCGGTGCCCAGTGCCGGCAGTGACAACGTCTCGATCGAGTACAAGGAGTTCGGCGTGCGCCTGGCACTGACCCCGACGGTCATCAGCCAAGGCCGGATCACCCTCAAGGTTGCCCCCGAAGTCAGCGAGCTGGACTACAGCAACGTGGTGACCATCGCCGGTACTCAGGTCCCGGGGCTGACTGTACGGCGCACCGACACCAGCATCGCCCTGGCCGATGGCGAAAGCTTCATCATCAGCGGCCTGGTCAGCAACAACACCCGTTCAGCGGTAGACCGGCTGCCCGGCCTGGGCAGCCTGCCGATACTGGGGGCGTTCTTCCGCAATTCGACCATGCGCCGCGACGAAACCGAACTGCTGATGATCGTCACCCCGCACCTGGTGCAACCCTTGGCGGTCAATGCAAAGCTGCCGCCCTTGCCGGGCGAGCACCTGCGCAACTTCGACCCCAGCTGGGGCCGCCTGTTCTTCCTGGAGAACGGCAACTTCGATGGCAAGGGCGGGCTGTCGCAATGAACGAGAGCCTGAACCCGACCTTCCTCGCCCTCACCCGCACCGAAGAGGACCTGCACTGGCTGCAGGGCGCCTTGGCACCGCAAGGCCAGGTGATCGGCGCCAACGGTGGCAGCCTCGACGAGCTGCTGGCCCTGGTCAATGCCACCTTCAGCAACCTGATGTTCATCGGCCTGGACCGCGAGCAACTGATCAACCAGTGCGCCTTGATCGAGGGCGTGCTGGAGGCCAAGCCAATGCTGGCGATCGTCGCCCTCGGCGATGGCCTGGATAACCAGTTGGTGCTGCATGCCATGCGCGCTGGCGCCCGCGACTTCGTCGCCTATGGCTCGCGCGCCAGCGAAGTGGCCGGGCTGGTGCGGCGCCTGGGCAAACGCATGCCGGCGGTCGCCAGCAACCCCAGCCTGGGCGGGCTGACGGTGCTGTTCGGGGTGCAAAGCGGTGCCGACGGCGCATTGCTCACTACCCACCTTGCCCGTGTGGTGCAGCAGAGCGGCCAGCAAACCCTGCTGCTGGACCTGGGCCTGCCGCGTGGCGACAGCCTGGCGCTGCTGGGCCTGGAGGCATCGTTCTACTTCGGTGACGCCCTGCGCCACCTGCGCCGCCTCGACACCACACTGATCGACAGCGCATTCACCCGCGACAACACAGGCCTGCGCCTGCTGACCTATGCCGAAACCGATGAGCCACTGCAACACACCAGCGCTGCCGAGTTGTACATGCTGCTCAGCGCCCTGCGCCAGCACTTCCAGCACATCATCGTCAACCTCGCCGGGCATGCCGACAGCGAAGCCCTGCGCACGTTGGTCAGCCACTGCGACAAACTGATCATCTACACCGACCAGAACATTCTCGAGTGCCGGCGCAACCTGGAGGTGCTCGACCTGTGGCGTGATCATGGCATCAAGCTGGAACACGCCAGCCTGTTGGTGGACCGCTACCTGAGCAACGTGGCCCCCGACGCCGACACCTTGGCCAAACGCTACGCGCTGCCTTTGCTCAGGGCCCTGCCCTACAGCCCTGAAGTACGCCTGAACGTGAAAAACCAAGGCCTGAGCCTGTTCGAACTGGCCCCCCGTGAGCAGCTTACGCAAGCCTTGCGCAGCCTGGGCGAACGCCTGGCCCGGCGCTCGGAAAACCTCGCACCGCCGGCCGTCACCTGGCTGCGCCGGCTTTGGGGCAGCAAATGAACAACGATCAACCGTTTGGTGGCCCGCAACCGGCCGCGGGCGACCCCTACGCGCTCAAGCGCGCACTGCACCGCTTTGCCATAGATGCCATCGAGGACAGCGGCCGCAACCTGCTGGAGGGCGCACGGCCGGCGCTGACCCAGTTCGTGCTGGAGCAGGTTGGTGACTACGTTGCGCGCCTGCGCCTGGCGCTGTCGCGGTATGAAATGGAGCGGCTGGCCGAAGAGCTGGTGGACGAGTTGACCGGCTTCGGCCCGCTGGAAGTATTGCTGCGTGACCCCAGCGTCACCGAAATTCTGGTCAATGGCCCCCATCGGGTGTTCGTCGAGCGGGCCGGCCTGTTGCAGCAGACCGACCTGCGGTTCATCGACGCCCACCATGTAGAGCGGGTGATGCAACGCATCCTCGCCCCGCTCGGGCGACGCCTGGACGAGTCCTCGCCCATGGTCGACGCCCGCATGCCCGACGGCAGCCGGGTCAATGCGATCATTCCGCCCGTGGCGCTGGACGGCCCGTGCCTGTCGATCCGCAAATTCCGCCAGGACATGCTCAAGAGTGCCGACCTGCTGGCCACCCGCGCTATCGACCAGCCGATCTTCGACTTTTTCGAACGCGCCGTGGGCAAGCGCTGCAACATTCTGGTCAGCGGCGGCACCGGCACCGGCAAGACCACCCTGCTGAACATCCTCAGCCAGATGATCGCCCCTCGCGAGCGCCTGGTCACCATCGAAGACGTTGCCGAACTGCAACTGCACCACCCCCACGTGGTGCGCCTGGAAACCCGCCCGCCCAATGCCGAAGGGCACGGTGAGATCAAGGCCAGCGAGCTGATCCGCAACGCCCTGCGCATGCGCCCGGACCGCATTATCCTCGGCGAAATCCGCGGCAGCGAAGTGCTCGATGTGCTGACCGCGATGAACACGGGCCATGATGGCTCGATGAGTACCGTGCACGCCAACAGCGCACCGGACGCACTCTTGCGCCTGGAGACACTGGTCGGCCTGAGTGGCCGGCAAGTTGCCGAAAAGACCTTGCGGCAAATGGTCTGTGCAGCGCTGGATGTGGTGATCCAGCTGACCCGCCTGCCCGATGGCCGACGCTGCGTCAGCGAAGTGCTGGAGGTGGTTGGCGTGCGTGATGAGGTGTACGTCACCAACACCTTGTTCCGTCTGGACCGCCGGGGCGGTGACAGCTTCCTGCGCGAGGCGCTCCACCCGGCCGGCAGCAAGCTCAAGGCAGAGGGCCTGCTGTGACCGGCCCGCTGCTGCTGGCGCTGTGCCCGCTGTTGCTGGGCCTGGCCCTGCTGCTGTTGCGCCGCGGCCTGTACAAGCGGCACGAAGAGCGCATCCTGCAACGCCTCGGGCGCGCGTTCAGCATTGTGCGCAACGGTGCGGCACGGCGCAGTTGGCTCGACCCGCTGCTGCAACGTGCCGGCTTGTCGACTGTCGAGCTGCACCCCCAGCGCTGGCTGCTGGCCTGGCTGGGGCTGGCGCTGTTGGCGCTGGTCGCGCTTGGCTGGGTCGCTGCGCTGATGCTGCTGACCGGTCTGCCGGCCATTGCCTACCTGCTCATCAGCTGGCAGAGCCGCCGGCACATGCGGCACGTCGTCGAGCAACTGCCCGGCCTGCTGGACTACAGCGTGCGCAGCCTCAAGGCCGGGCGCACGCTCAATGATGCGGTACTGGGCGCTATCGACAGCAGCCGCGAGCCATTGCGCACTACGCTGGCGAGGGTCCGGCGCAATGTGCAACTGGGCGTGCCGCTGGAGGACGCCATGACCGAACTGGCCGAGTTGCACCAGCAAGACGAATTGCGGCTGTTCGCCCTGGGCTTGCGCATCAACCAGCGCCATGGCGGCAACGCCAGCGAACTGATGGAGAACCTCATCAAGCTGATCCGCGAGCGCGAGCAAGGGGCCCGCCAGCTCAAGGCCATGACCGGCGAAACGCGCATCACGGCCATCATTCTCGGGGCGTTGCCACTGGCGATGGTCGGTTACTTCCTGCTGGCCAACCCCCACTACCTGCTGGCCATGTGGCGTGACAGCAGCGGCCAACTGATGCTGTTGCTGGCCTTCGCCTTGCAGGTACTCGGCTGCCTGGTGTTGTGGCGCATGATGAGGAGCTTGTGAACATGGCCATGCTGATCTGCGCCCTGTGCCTGCTGATCGCCGCCGGCCTGTTTGCCCAGCAGGCCATTCGCCAATGGCGGGCCCGGGTGCTGGTGGCGCGAAGGCTACAGGGGCGCCTGGCCCGTGCCGAGCGCCTGGAGGGCTGGCTGCACTGGCTGGGCAGTAGCCCTTGGGGGCAGCGGCTGCAGAAGTTCGACGGTGAAAGCCAGGCCCTGCTCGAGCGCATCGGCTGGCGTCGCAGCCGCCAGCGCGCGCTATTCGCCGCCGTGCAACTGGGCCTGCCACTGCTGGCGGTGGTACTGACCCTGCTATTGCAGCAAGGCTTCAAAGGCGCTGCCGCCGCCCATTGGGTGGTCTGGCCATTGTGTGCCTTGGGCGCCGCTTACCTGCTGCCCAAGCGCCTGCTGGCCCTGGCTGCCGCCCGGCGCCAGCAGCGCATTGCCGCAGAGGTTGGCCTGATGATCCCCATGCTGCGAATCCTGTTCGAAACCGGGCTGGCGGTCGAGCAGGCACTGCGCCTGCTGAGCCAGGAAGGGCGAACGCTGATCCCGAACATCAGCGAAGAACTGCGCCAGGTACTGCAGCGGGTGGATTCGGGTCTGGGGCTGGGCCCGGAGCTGGACAAGGCCGCCCAGGTACTGGCGGTGGACGAATTCACCGACACCTGCGTGATCCTGCGCCAGTTGCTGGCCCAGGGCAGCGGCGCAATGAAGTCGTTGCTGGCCCTGAAAGCCTTGCTCGATGACCGCCGCCTGACCCGCCTGCAAGAGCGGGTGTCGATGATGTCGGCAAAAATGTCGGCGGTAATGATGGTATTCCTGTTCCCGGCCCTGCTGATCGTGCTTGCCGGGCCAGGCTTCTCTGCATTGGCGCGGGCGTTGAGCCCCTGAGGAAAGCGGGATGAAGACAGTCGTGTTGTGCGCATGCCTGGTATTGCTGAGTGGCTGCGCCGGGCAACAGCCGCAAGGCCTGCGCTCGTTGTTCACTGCCGCCGGTTGCAGCAAGCCGGACGCCGACCAGCAACTGGCCCTGAACCTGGCGGACGAGATGCTCAATGACGGCCGCCCGCATGCCAGCCTTGCGCACCTGCAGCAACTGCCGGACACCCTCGACCAGGTGCGCCTGCGCAAGGCCAAAGTGTCCCGGCTGCTTGGCCTTGGCGAGGCCGAACCCTTGTACCGCAGCCTGCTGGGCGGCTGCCTGGCTGCCGAAGGCGAGCATGGCCTGGGCCAACTGGCCGCGGCACGTGGCGACGACATCCAGGCCTTGCAGAACCTGCAGCGTGCTGTACGCCTGGCGCCTACCGATGAACGCGTACGCAATGACCTGGGCGTGGTCCTGATGAACCTGGGGCGCTATGAGCAGGCTCGCTTCGAGTTGCTGACGGCCATCGAGCTGAAAGACGACAACCCCCTGCCTGCGATCAACCTGGTGACCTTGGCGCTACTCCAGGACAACTGGCAACAGGCGACCGACCTGGTCGGCCGCTTGCAGCTTGAGCCCCGGCAGTTTGCCGCGGCCAAGGTGCGGGCCGGGCAGATCAAGGCCGGTGGCCGAGGCCCGGTCGCCTCGGCCCAGGCATCGCAGCCGATGGTCAATTGAAACTGGGAGGTGAACATGATTAGGTACGTGATGGTGCTGGCCTGCTGCATGGGGGGCACGGCGCTGCACGCCGAGCAATACCCGCGCCCGAGCCCTCAGGATGAAACGGCCACCGAGCGGCTGCTGCGTGTGCAGTCCAGCGGCGCACAGGCCTCGCGCCACCTGCAGGTACAAACGGCGCGGGAACGCGACCAGTCCATGCAGCGCTGGCTGGATACCTACAAGTACGAGATCCCCGACTTCTACCGCTGGACCAAGATGACCGAGCGCAACAATTAGCGGGGGCTTGCCGTGTCGTCAACGCTCAGCCCAGGCAGGCCAGTGAGACGGCAAAGCCTGCCAGCAGACAGGGCGCGAACGGCCTTTTTTGCCGCGGCTGTCGCGCACCTCGGCGAACCAGTTGCCAGGCCACCAGCACCACCCCCGCAGCAATGAAAGTGACCAGCACGTGAGCAACGCTGCTGGCCAGCGCCAACGCACCGAGCAGCTTGACGTCACCGGCCCCGAACTGCCCCAGCGCGTAGCCCGGCAGCGTGAGCAGCAGCACGATGAACAACGCCAGCGCCGCATCACTGCCCTGGGCACCGAGCCAACTGCGCCCTGTGGCCAGCAACCAGGCCAGCGCAAGGGTTGCGGCACCCAGCGTCAGTACATTGGCTATCTGCCGTTCGCGGGCATCCTGCCCGGCGCACAACGCTAGCCAGACCAGCAATGCAAAGCTGTGCATGGGCAATTGGCCATCCCTGTTCGTCGATCGGTTCTATGCTGTTGTTCAGGACACATGGTCAGGGTAGACGCAATCATGAAAGCAGGCCCGGCAAAACGGCAGCACGGTGCGGCAGCCATCGAGTTCGCCGCGGTGTTCATGATCTTCTTCGCCGTGTTCTACGGCCTTGTCAGCTATTCCCTGCCCATGCTCATGCTGCAATCGTTCAACCAGGCCAGCGCCGAGGCGGTGCGCCGCTGCGTGGCGCTGGACCCGGACAGCCCCAGCTACACCAACGATGTGCAGAACCTGGCCCGCCAGGTCATCAGCCAGCAGTTGCAGTGGCTGCCTGCTGCCTTCGACTTCCAGCCGGCCAGCGACGCACAGGTCACCTTGGGCTCCAACAAGCTGCTGACGGTAGCCATCGATTATCCCAAGGCAAAACTCACCCATGTGCTGCCCATGCTGGTGCTGCCGTTGATTGGCGAGGTACCGCGCCTACCCGACCGGCTGCGTGCCGAAGCGAGCCTGCAACTGTGAACGGCCTGTTCGAGCGCTGGCTCGGCGGCCAGGCCCCGCTGCCGGTTGAACAGCACACTCCAGCCACCGGGTTGCAATTGTGGCTGGATGATCAAGGCCACGTGCTGCGCCTGGCCGGCCCCCTGCGCACGCTGCTGCCGGCAAGCCCGCACCACGCCGCGCGGGTGCATGACTACCTGCAACGGCATAGCTGGCTGGTACTCGAAGGCGCCCCGGCGGACTGGCAGGGGCAGCCGCTGGACCTGGACTTCGTGACCGTGCACGGCACTGCCCTGCACACGCGCGGCTGGCTCCTGCGCCAGGCTGACGGGTGGCTGCTGCAGGTGTTCGATATCGGCGACCTGCTGGGTGAGCGCGAAAAACACGCCCATGACCTGGCGCAGCACCACCTGGCCTTGGCGCTTGGCCGCGCCATGCGTGACTGCGACGAACAGCAGCTGCTGCCGACCACAACCGCTCAACTGCAACACTTGGCCGAGCACTGGCAGGCGGGGGCCCTGCGCCTGCTGCTGCCAGGTGACAGCGGCTGGTACAGCTACGCCAGCAGCGATGCCGTTTGGCCCTGGGCAGACGACGAGCGCCTGCGTGCCTGGCTGCATACGTTGCCACCCGCCGCTCGGCAGCTGACGGCCGAGCACCCGCTGCTGCACTCGTCGGCTGCCGGCCTGCCGCTGGTCGCCCTGCCCTACCAGCACGGCCACTGTGTTCAGGCCTGGTTACTGTGTGCCGGGGCACCAAGGCCACCCACAACCCAAGCGCAGGCTACCCTGCTGCCCGCGCTGGTCGAACCGCTGCTCAGCCGCCTGCGCCAGCAGCAGCTGCAGCAGCGCGCCTGCCACCTGGATGAACTGCAGCAGCAACTGGGCGCTGGCTGGTGGTCATGGCCCTTGCAGGGGCCACTGGCATTCGACCCGGCCCTGGCATCACGCCTGGGCCTGCCGCGCGATGCCAGCTGCGAACAATGGTTCGGCCGTTTGCACCCGGCCGACCGCGAAGCTGCACGCATGGCGCTGGCGCAACTGCGCGACGGCATCGCGTTGAACCTGAACCTGCGCCTGTTGCCCGCCGACGACCTGGCGGGCCCACGCTGGCTGCAGTGGGTCGGCCAGTTGCGCGGGCGCCAGGTTCAGGGCTTCGTGCTCGATATCAGCGCCTTGAAAGCCCAGGAGCTACAGGCCGGGGCGGCCCGCGCACGGCTGGAAAACCTGATCGCCAGCTCGCCAGCGGTGATCTACATCCAGCGCTACGCCGACGGGGCGCTGCACAGTGACTTTTTCAGCGCCAGCCTGACCCCGCTACTGGGCTGGCCCAAAGACGGCGAATTGGCCCAGCAGCCCGGCCAGGCGGTGCACCCGGACGACCGCACGCTATGGCTGGAACGTACGCGCACGCTACTGCGCGACGGCCAGGTTCGCAGCCGCTACCGCTTGCGTGATGAGCGCGGCGGCTATCACTGGATACTGGACGAGGCCCGCCTGCTACGTGACGACCTGGGGCAACCGGTCGAGGTCGTGGGCCTGTGGCTGGATGTCAGCGAGGCCACCGAGGCTGCCGAACGCGTGCGCCAGAGCGAAGAGCGCTACCGGGCGCTGGTGGAAGACTCGCCCGCGCTGATCTGCCGGTACACGCCTGCGCTGCAATTGCTGTTCGGCAATCGGCCGCTGGCCGAGCTGCTGGAGTGCCCGCCACAGCAACTCGGCGAAATGAACCTGGGCCAGTGGATGAGCGATAGCCAACGCACGGCGTTCGTGCAGCGCCTCGCCACGCTGAGCCCGCAGCAGCCGTTGAGCAGTGCCGAGGTCTGCCTGCAATTACCGGGGCGCCGCAACGCCTGGTGGGTGTGGGCCGAGCGTGGCCTGTTCGATGAGCACGGGCAACTGGTGGAGATCCAGGCAGTTGCCCGCGACAACACGGCAGTGCGCCATAGCCAGCAGCAACTGCTGCAGGCAGCCAAGATGGCCACCTTGGGCGAACTGGCAACGGGGCTGGTGCATGAAATCAACCAGCCGTTGACCACCATGCGCCTGGCGGTGGTCAACGGGCTGAAACGCCTGGAAAGCGGTGCCGCCGATGTTCCGTACCTCACAGGCAAGCTGCAGCGCATCGACAACCAGCTGGAGCGCGCCATTCGCCTGGTCGAGCATCTGCGCACCCATGGGCGGCGGTCCGAGGTGGAACAGCAGGTGTTCGCCGCCTGGGTGGCGGTGCTCGGTGCGCAGGCGCTGCTGGCCGAGGGTTTGTGCGGCAAAGGCGTAACGCTGGCCATCGAGGCACCCGAGCGGTGCCCGCACGTGCTTGGCCATCAGGACCAGCTTGAGCAGGTGCTGATCAACCTGGTAGTCAATGCGCGGGACGCTTTGCTGGAACGGCGCGTTGCCCACCCACACATCCGCGTAGGCCAGCGCATCGAGCACGGGCAGTTGTGCCTGCTGGTGGAAGATAACGCCGGCGGTATCGACCCGCGCCTGCTCGAGCGCATTTTCGAGCCGTTCTTCACCACCAAGCCAGCAGGGGTCGGCACTGGGCTCGGTTTGTCGGTGAGCCACGGCATCGTCGATGCCATGGGCGGCAGGCTGGCGGTGCACAACCGCAACGAAGGCGCCTGCTTCGAAGTGTGGTTGCCGATCTACAAGGCCAACTGAGCGCGGTTGGCACAGGTGAGGTTGGCGCCGACCTCGGCGTTGACCAGGTCGATGCCCAGGGCCTTGAGCAGCACGTTGAGCAAGGGGTCGAGCAGCGGGCTGAGCAGGTTCCTGATCAAGGGCTCGACGATACCTTTGACCGTGCCGAGCACGTTGCCAACCAGCACCAGCACATCGCCGAGGCCGCTGTTCACGGTGGGTTTGTAGGCTTCCAGCTGTATGCCCTGCAAGGTCTCGGCCAGGCTGCCGACGACCGTGCTGTTGGCGGTTTGCATGCTCTGGTAGGCAGGGCTGAGGCCGATGTTGGGCGGCACGCTGTCGGGCGCCTGGAACACCAGTGAGCGCTCGACGGCCCCGCTGCCCAAGACCTTGCTGCTGACCCGCACGCCCAGCCCGCCAGCGGCGAAAGGAACACGCGCCTGGCACGTGCCAATGCCCAGCAACTGGGTACACCGCTTGGTGCCGATGTCCACCAACGGCAATGCTTTGACCACCGTGGTGCCGCTCATGAAGAACGCATTGCTGGACTCGAAACGCCCCACCGCAACCTTGGCCGCCGAGCTTTGCGCCTGCGTGACAAGGCGCTTGGGTGAACAACTGAAGGTGCCTGGCGCTTGCGGGTCGAGGCGCGTGGTCGCTTCCGCCACCTCAAGGCCGATATCCAGCGACAGCTTGTCCGGGACCAGGATGATATCGGTGACAGTGCACGGCACGCCGACCAGGCACAATACCGATTGCAAGGTACTGGCGAGGTTCAGGCTCAGCAGGTTGTTGAGCACATTGGTGATCGGCCCGACCAGGTCGAGTACCGCGTTGAGCAAGCCGAACACCGAGTCGAGCAGCGGCAGGTCGAGCGAAATCATCGCCCGCACCTGCGCGGTATGTACCCGCAATTCATCGGTGCGCGGGTCACCCACCGCAGAAATCTGCTGCGGCTCGATCACTTTCAGGCGGACCCGGCCATTGACCAGCCCCAGCACGCTGACCGGCAAGTCCACCGTTGCCGCACTTTCACTGACCGCCAGCTGGATAACGCCCTGCACCAGTTGCAGCAACTGGATACTGGCATCCAGCCCGGCCTGCGTGGTGCCGTTCTGGATGTCGAGCAAATCGCCCAGCTGCAGCAAGGTGCTGTTGCTGGCACCCAGTGCCAGCTTGCCCAGGTTGGTCACCACGTTGGCGGCCGCGCCGCTCTGCTGCAGTACTTTCACCGCCGCCTGCAGCAGTTGCGTAGCGGTAGCATCGGCGCTGAGCAGTTGCCGGTAGTCACCGGCCTTGAGGTTGAGGTCGATGGCCAGTTGGTCCAGGTAGCGCAGCACGTTGAGCTGGGTGCTGGCAATGCCTTGCCAACCGGCCACATCAAGCTGCACGTTACCGCCCAAGGCACCAAGCAGGGCATTGAGCAACACCGACTGTCGCGAATCGACGGTGGCCAGGGTGGTTCGGATACTCAGCATGGCCTGCGGTGGAACAGGCGACGATGCCACCGCATGGGCGTGCAAGCTGGTGGTCAGCGGCACCCCTGTGCCCTGTGCCAGGCTATACACCCCCGCCGCGACGCTGGTGGGGACCGTGTTGCTCACATCCACCCGGATCGCCTCGGTGCGGTTGTTGTCCGTGGTGAAGGTGCGCAGGCTGTTGGCGCCGGTCTGCAAGTAGCCGCAGCTGGCCGCCAGCGGGTTGCCGGGCGCATGGCCGTTGCGGGTGGCCGCCGCCCGGGCAACCACCGTGGCCTGCGGCCCGCTGCCGGTGCAAACGGCATACTGGCCGGCCGCCTCCAGCGCGGCCATGTCGGCAATGCGTTGCAGCTTGCGCTGCTCCAGGTACAACCGGCCGCTGTCGATCACCAGCAGCATGAACAACAGCGCCAGGCCCAGGGTAACCACGGCCATGATGCCGATTGCGCCACGCTGGCGGGCAGCGAATGAGGGAAGCACGGGCACTCCTTTGCCGGCCATTGGCCATGCGTCGCGGCTGCGATGCAAGGAGTGTAGATGCGCTAATGGCCAATTGCCCTACTTGAACGAACCGGGTGCGGGCCGGTCAATTTCTGCAGTCCACCTTTGCAGGCTTCTGGCATGAACAATCCATTCGAGCAGATCAGCGCCGCTTTCGCCCCCGAATACCGGGTCAACCTGAGCATTGCCAACCTTGACGGCAGCATCATGCTGACCCTTTCCGATGACGCAGGCGTGGTTGCCAAGCGCCTGATCACCCGAGCCCAGCGCAACGACCCGGTGCGCCTGCAGCGGGTGATCGACAGCATACGCCTGGGCCTGGCGATCGAGCTGGGCCAGAACCCCTTGCAGGTGCTGGCTGCGCTGACCCGCGACGCCCGTCACGAGCCCCGTGCGTTCCTGGCCAATTGAGGGCTACTTGCCCTCTTCCACCTGCTTGCCGTTGGCATCCAGCACCTTGGTCGAGGGGTAGCGGTACGAGGCGTAGCGCACCACCAGGATCGAGAACGCCAGCAGCAGAATGCCCCCGCACAGGTACAGCAGCCCTTCATCCGGCGCCTTGTGGTGCGAAACATCGCCGATCAGCAGGCGGGTGAGCGCGGTGATTGCCACGTACAAGAGGAAGCGGATGGGCATGTGGTTGGTCTTGAAGTAGATCCCGACCATGGCCCCCAGCTCCAGGTAGATGAACAGCAGCAGGATGTCATCGACGCTGATCCCGCCTTTGCCGAGCATGTCCAGGAAGGTGACTACCGCCGCATAGGCGGTGATGGCGCCGATGCCGAACAGGGCAAGGTAATGGAAGGCTTCGACGCACAGGTTGCCCAGCGAGTCGGCCGAGCCGTGCAGGCCCTTGCGCAGTTTTTCTGCCCATTTGATGTTCACGATGTTTCATTCCCCACTACGACTTTCAAGGATGATGCGCCACGGGTGTGACGTTTCTGCCATGCAGTTAAAGGGCCAGGCCCCTGCCATGGGAAGGCGGCCGATTGCCGCAAGGCACTTTGTGGCATGGCAAGCTGCAGAAAATGAGATGGCATTGCGCCAGCGGAAAATCAGATTTAAGCCCTTTCTTGTAGGGCATTTCCCAAAGATACTCCCTGCCATTGTGGTGTTCGGTGGTGCGCACTAGTCTCGGGCGGTCGTTGCCAATCAACGACCGGCTTTGACAGGCCGCCCTGAACTAACCACATGGCTTAGCCGTTATGGCAGCTGTCATGGGGCACCTCGTGTGCGCCGGCTTTTGGTTCTGTTCACCGGTCTGTCAACCCATGTACAGCTGCCGCCTTGATGTTTGACAGCAGAAGGTGGTGGCCCCAATTTTGAACAGGCCTACATCATGCTGAGAGTTATCCCCGATCCACCCCGCTACATCCATTCCCTCGAATACACCCTGATTCCAAAGGCACATCAGGGGACTGACCAATGACCACAGAAGACACCCAGTTCACCGTCGGCAAGACCACTTTCTACCAGGGCGAAAACGGCACCCACCCGCTATTCCGCATCGAGCCCGGGATCCCGTGCAGGGATGCCCGCGAACAGTCTTCGGAGTTGATGGGGTATGTGCGCGAATTGACCATCACCGGGTTGATGGATGATGCCGAGCTGGGGATGAAGCAGTGAGGGTTTGGCACTAGGTTGCAGGAGGGCTGGCAGGGGGTTGTCGTAGCATTTTCAGCGCCTGGGAGATCGAGCGCCGCCCGCGCGGCGCTTCGCGGGTAAACCCGCTCCTACGTTTGTTTCGGGCCAGTATTGCCTGTGCCGGACGCGCGCGACCGCCTTGTCTGTACGACGCAATATCGTGGTGGGCGCCAGGGCGTTCGCGCGCAAATCCCACAGGCATAACTGGCCCGAAACAGATGTAGGAGCGGCCTTGCGTCGCGATGCGCCGCGCGGGCGGCGCTCGATCTCACAGGCGATAAAGATGTTGTGCCGGACGCCCCCGCAAAACACCCCACTACAATTTCTGCTTGCGAACCAACCAACATTGCCATTACTGTATATAGATACAGTAAATTGCAAACCAGCAAAAAGGCATAGAGGTGATGAATGGCCGTCGAAGTGGTGTACCGCAGCAGCCGCGACCCGGAGCGCTTGTTCATGGATAAGGCAGAAGCCGACCGTCACGACAAAATGCTCGAACTGGCCGAGCGCCTGGCTGAAGTGCTGCATAAGGCAGTGCCATCGCTGACCGAGCAGCAGGTTGAAGAAGCCGGTATCTACATGGCCAAGAACCGCGATGTGTTCGCCCGGGCGTTCAAGAGCCAGCCGGATGCGTTGGCCGAGTTGCTCGACGGGCAATCAGCCGAGTGATTACCTGCACCGGCCTCATCGCTGGCAAGCCAGCTCCCACAGGTACCGCAAATCTTGAGAATTGTGAGAAATCTGTGGGGATTTCCACAGGTACGCACAAGTCTTGAAGGTTGTGGGGTACCTGTGGGAGATTCTATGGTTCCTGGCAAGGGTAGCCGGAGCATCTTCAGCGCCTGTGAGATCGAGCGCCGCCCGCGCGGCGCAATCGCGAGCTGCGCTCGCTCCTACGTTTGTTTCGGGCCAGTAACGCCTGTGACAGGCGCGCGCGGCCGCCTTGTTTGTACGGCGCGATATTGAGGCATGCACCAAGGCGTTCGCGCGCGAATCCCACAGGAATAATTGGCCCGAAACAAACGTAGGATCGAGCGCAGCTCGCGATTGCGCCGCGCGGGCGGCGCTCGCTCTAACAGGCGTTGCCATACCTTGTGGCAAACACCTGTCAGCCATAAGGCGATTCCTGTGGGCTGGCTTGCCAGCGATGAGGCCGGTGCATGCAACACAAACCCCGTCAGCCATACAACAACCGCTCCGCCAACATCTGCGCCACCCGCGCCGGCGAGCGTTTCTCTGCTTGGGCATGGCCGAACACTTCGGTCAGCCGCGAAGGTATGCGTGCCAGGTGCGAGGTGATGGTGCCCAGGTCTTCGCCACGGTGGGTGAGCGCCACGTAAATCAAGCCACCGGCATTGATCACGTAATCGGGCGCATACAGTATCCCGCGGGTCTCCAGCTGGTCAGCCACCTGCAAGGTGGTCAGCTGGTTGTTCGCCGCCCCCGCCACCGCCGCGCAGCGCAGTTTGCATCACGCTCTGCCCGTTCAGCACCGGCCCCACACCGCACGGGGCAAAGATGTCGCAGGGGGTGCTGATCAACGCATCATGGGTCACCGGGTGTGCATCGAGCTGCTCAACAGCCAGCCGTACCCGCCCTGTGTCCAGGTCGCTCACCAACAGTTCCGCCCCCGCCGCATGCAGTTGTTCGGCCAGGGCGTAGCCAACATTACCCAGCCCTTGCACCGCTACCCGCAGGCCTTCGAGGTTGTAGCTGCCCAAGCGGGCATAGGACGTGGCGCGGATGCCGGCGAATACCCCCATTGCCGCATGCGGTGAGGGATCACCCGAGGCCGTGGTACTGGTCACATGCGGCGTGCTCTGGGCGATGCAGTCCATGTCCAGGGTCGAGGTGCCACTGTCCACGGCAATGATGAAACGCCCTTGCAAGGTATCGACGAAGCGGCCGAAGGCCTCGAACAAAGCTGCGCGGTTTTCCACATGCGGGTTGCGCAAGATCACCGCCTTGCCGCCCCCCACGGGCAAGCCCGCCAGTGCCGCTTTGTAGCTCATGCCCTGGGCCAGGCGAATCGCGTCGGCCATGGCGCTTTCGTCATCGGCGTACGGCAGGTAGCGGCAGCCACCCAGCGCCGGCCCCAACTGCTGGCTGTGGATCGCCACCACCGCTTTCAGGCCCGTGGTCGGGTCGGTGAACAAGTGCAGTGACTGGGTACGGGTGCTTTGCATCAGCGCGAACATCGACAGGCTCCCCAACAGGTGCAGCACCCAGTATAAGCCCGCCCTCATGTTTGCAGCCGCCGGCAGACCACTGGACGAAACCCCGCACGGCAGCTAATACTCAAGCGAGTGTGGAGAAGCCCCATGAACCCACGTCAAGCCTGCCTGGCCTGCCTGGAACGCGAGCCCGTCGCCCTGCTGGAAGCCGCATTGTGGGTTGCCGCCGAGCACGACCCTAACGTCGCGCCTGCCGCCAGCCTTGCCACCGTGCACGACCTGCAGCGCGAAATCAGTGCCCACCTGCCCATGCTACCGTTGAGTGAACTAGCACAGCCTCTGCTGCGCCAACTCAATGCACTGGGGTTTGTGCAAGACGAATACCTGCCGTTGCGGCCACATGCCGCCATGCTGGACAAGGTGCTGCAACGCCGCCGAGGCCAACCGCTGGCCCTGGCCATCCTCGCCCTCGAGCTGGCCAGGCGTTTGTGCATACCGCTGGAGGGCGTGGGTTTTCCCGGGCACTTCCTGTTGCGCGTGCCGGGTGCCGACCACCTGCTTGACCCCTGTGGCGGCAGGCGCCTGTACCCCAGCGACTGTCGCGAGCTGCTGGCACGCCAGTTTGGCCCCGACCTGCCGCTGACGGCAGAGCACCTGCGCACCGCCAGCGCGCAGCAGATGCTGCAGCGCCTGTCGCGCAACCTGCGCCAACTGCATATCAGCCATGACAACCACCTGGCGGCGTTGATCGACGCCGAACGGGTCATGCAATTAGGGCCGGTGCAGGTCGCGGACTACATGACCCGCGCCTCGCTTTACCAACACCTGGACTGCCCCCAAGCCGAACGCTACGACCTGGAGCATGCCCTGCTGCTGACGGAAGACCCGGTCCAGCGCCTGAAGCTGTGCGAGCGCATCGGCAAGCTTCCGGCGGCGAACCGCTCACTTCACTGAGCCGGGGTGTCCGGCTGCCGGGCCGGGTGGGCCTGGGCGAATGCCGGGTGCGCGGCTGCCAGTGCGGCAACCCGTTGAATGCGCGGGTAACCGCCAAGGTCGACAGCGAAACGCTCAGCCGCGTACAACTGCGGAATCAGGTACACATCGGCCAGGCCCGGGGTATCGCCAAAACAGAAACCTTCATCGCCAATCAACTGTTCCACGGCCGCCAGACCCTGGCTGATCCAGTGTGTGATCCAGGCGTTCACCTGGCCCTCGTCCTGACCGGCCTGGCGCAGCCGGTTCAGCACGCTGACATTGTGCAGCGGGTGAATGTCGCAACCGATGATCGCCGCCACACCGCGCACCTTGGCCCGCCGCTCGGCATTGGCCGGCAGCAGGGCGGGCTGTGGGTACACCTCTTCCAGGTACTCGATGATCGCCGGCGACTGCACCAGCACTTCACCGCCGTCATTGCGCAAGGCTGGCACGCGGCCCTGCGGGTTGACGGCCCTGTAGCCGGCGCCACGCTGTTCACCTTGCAGCAGGTTCACCGGCAAGGCCTGGTAGGCCAGGCCCTTGAGTGCCAGCGCGATGCGCACCCGGTACGACGAGGTGGAACGGTAATAGGTGTACAGCTCCATGCCCTGCCCCCTCAGTTGGCCGCGACGACCGTGCCACGGCATTCGCCGAAGCCGATGCTGGCCACGCCGTCACGCTGGCAGCGGGCGCGCAGGATGATCTCGTCACCGTCTTCGAGGAACTTGCGCACCTCGCCACTGGCCAGCTCCACCGGCAGTTTGCCGCCTTCGGTGATTTCCAGCAGGCTGCCGTACGAGCCAGGGGTGGCACCGGAGAGGGTGCCCGAGCCGAACAGGTCGCCCGGCTGCAACTGGCAGCCGTTGACGCTGTGGTGGGCAACCAGTTGGGCCACGGTCCAGTACATGCTGCGGGTGTTGCTCAAGGTCAGGCGGTGCGGGGCAAGGCCCTGCTCACGCATGCGCGCGGTCAGCAACAGTACTTCCAGCTCGATATCGAACGCGCCCGCAGCCTGGTCGCGCTCGTCCAGCAGGTACGGCAGTGGCTGCGGGTCGCCTTGCGGCCGGGCCGGCTGGGCGCAGCGGAACGGCGCCAGCGCCTCGGCGGTGACCACCCACGGCGAAATACTGGTAATGAAGCTTTTCGACAAGAACGGCCCCAGCGGCTGGTATTCCCAGGCCTGGATGTCGCGCGCCGACCAGTCGTTGAGCAGGCACAGGCCGGCCACGTGTTCGGCAGCATCACCTACCGCAATCGCTTCACCCATGGCGTTGCCCTGGCCGACCCAGATACCCAGTTCCAGCTCGTAGTCCAGGCGCGCACAGGGGCCAAAGCTGGGCTCGGTGTGCCCGGCCGGCAAGGTCTGGCCCTTTGGCCGGCGCACCTCGGTACCCGAGGGGCGGATGGTCGAGGCACGGCCGTGATAACCGATCGGCACGTACTTGTAGTTGGGCAGCAACGGGTTGTCGGGGCGGAACAGCTTGCCGACGTTCTTGGCGTGTTCGATACCCACGTAGAAGTCGGTGTAGTCACCGATCTGCGCCGGTACGTGCAACTGGCAGTCGCCGGCGTTGAGCAGGGCCGGCTTCAGCGCCGCCTGGTGTTCGCTGTGTTCACCCAGCAATGCCTGCAAGCGTTCGCGCAGGGCCACCCGCGCGCTGCGCCCCAATGCGAAGAATGCGTTCAGTGCCCCACCCCGGGTCGCCTCGACGGCAGCCTTGGCTGCGCCGTCGAACAGGCCGGCGGCCAGCACCGCCTCCAGGTCGAGGATTGCGTCGCCAATGGCCACGCCACAGCGCCTGGCTTCACCTGGCCGGCTGAAGATGCCCATTGGCAGGTTCTGCAGCGGGAAGTCGCTGTGCCCGTTGGCGTGCTCGACCCAGCTACGGGCAATGGCAGTGTGGTTCATGGGTTATCTCCGGTTCGGGTTGAAGGTGCTCGGCAAGGTGGCCCAGCAACTATCGTAGTCGGCCTGCAATTGCGGGCATTGCAGCGCTTGCACGCTCGGGCGCAGCACCTGGCTGGTCTCGAACATGAACGCCATGGTGTTGTCGACCTTGTGCGGGGCCAACTCGGCGGCAATGGCTTTTTCGCAGGTTTCGGCATCGGGTCCATGGGCGCTCATCACCCCGTGCAACGACGCCCCACCCGGCAGGAAGCCCTCGGCCTTGGCATCGTAGGCACCCTGGATCAGGCCCATGAACTCGTTCATCAGGTTGCGGTGGAACCACGGTGGGCGGAAGGTGTTCTCGGCCACCATCCAGCGCGGCGGGAAGATCACGAAGTCCATGTTGGCCAGGCCATGCACGCTTGTCGGCGACGTCAGCACGGTGAAGATCGACGGGTCCGGGTGGTCGAAACTGACCGTACCCAACGTGTTGAAGCGGCGCAGGTCGTACTTGTACGGCACGTTGCTGCCATGCCAGGCAACCACGTCCAGCGGCGAATGCTGCAGTTCGCAGGCCCAGTGCTCACCCAGAAACTTCTGGACCAGCTGCTGCGGGCCGGTGGTTTCTTCGTAGTGCGCCACCGGGGTGAGGAAATCCCGCGGGTTGGCCAGGCCATTGCTGCCGATCGGGCCCAGGTCCGGGAGGCGCAAGGGGGCGCCGTGGTTTTCGGCGATGTAGCCGCGGGCCTGGCCGTCGAGCAACTCGACACGGAACTTCATGCCACGCGGGATCACCGCAATCTCCAGCGGCTCGACCTGCAGCACGCCCAGCTCGGTGGCAATGCGCAGGCGGCCCTGTTCCGGCACCAGCAACAGTTCGCCATCGGCGTTGAAGCACACCCGCTCCATGGAGCGGTTGGCGCAGTAGATGTAGATGCTCACGCCGCTCGGTTTGTCTGCCGTGGCGTTGGCCACCATCGGCAGCCAACCTTCGATGAAGTCGGTGGGTTCGGCGGGAATCGGCTGGGGGCTCCAGCGCAGGCGATTGGGGTTGATGCCCCCCAGCGGGCCCTGTAGCGGTTGGCGCGCCAGGCGCTCGAAACGTGGGTGCAAGGCAGACGGGCGGATACGGTACAACCAGGTCCGCCGCAGCTCGCTACGGGCCATGGTGAACGCCGTGCCGGACAGCAGTTCGGCGTACAGCCCATAGGGCGCCTGCTGCGGCGAGTTCTGCCCGACCGGCAAGGCACCGGGCAGCGCTTCGCTGGCAAACTCGTTGCCAAAGCCGCTGAGGTAGTGAAGGTCGGGTGATAGATCGCGATTCATCGGTGCCTCCGGGCTCTGGTCGAGCCGTTGCGGGCAGTTGGCTGCAGGCCCTTGGGTGGGCGGCAGCGGGTCTGCATTGTTTTTATCGTAATCAGATTACGAATAACGTAATTTGCTCCACGCATGGCGTCAAGCTATAAAGGCCCGACTGAAGAATCCGGAAGCAGCTGTCCATGGCCAAAGCCAGTACCACCGCCGACAACGGCAAGCAGAAAGTCCGCTCTGCGGAGGTCGGCACCGACATCCTCAAGGCCTTGGCTGAATTGGCCCCTTCCACCTCGTTGTCACGCCTGGCCGAGCATGTGCAGATGCCGGCGAGCAAGGTGCACCGCTACCTGCAGGCATTGATCGCCAGCGGGTTTGCCGAACAGGATGCTGCCACCAACCATTACGGCCTGGGGCGTGAGGCATTGCGGGTGGGGCTGGCGGCGCTAGGCAGCATCGATGTGCTGAAAATTGCTGCACTGCCCCTGTCGCAACTGCGCGACGAACTGAACGAAAGCTGCTTCATCGCCGTATGGGGTAACCAGGGCGCGACCGTGGTCAGCATCGAGCCCGCGGTGCGGGCGGTGACCGTGGTGACGCAGATCGGCTCGGTGCTGCCGCTGCTCAGCTCATCGACCGGGTTGGTGTTCGCTGCCTACCTGCCCGAGCGGGAAACGGTAGACCTGCGTGACCGTGAACTGGCCGCCCTGCAGCACTCTGCCGACGATTATCAAGCGCTACTGGCCGGCATACGCGAACGTGGCCTGCACCATGTACACGGCTTGTTGATGCCGGGCGTGGATGCATTGTCGGCCCCGGTATTCAATGCCCTGGGGCAGGTTGCGGCGGTGATGACCGTGGTCGGGCCTACATCGATCTTCCATGCCGACGAGCATGGCCCGGCGGCACAGCGGTTGCTGGCGGCAACGCGGGAAACCAGCTGGCGAATGGGCTACTCGCCCGCGGCCTGAACAGCTGCGCAACTGTTGCCCGAAACGTAAAGGTGAATGTCATAAGCGGCTATTTTTCCTACGGGATCAAGCGCTTATTCTTTACTCACTGGCCGGCATGAAGGGCTCTCCCCCCGCCTTTCAGGCCTGCGAGGTGCACTGACGTAGATTTTGAAGCTCCTTGATCTAACGTCTCGATTGGCCGCTGCGGCTTGCAGCGGCTTTTTTTTGCGCTGAATAATGACGCCCGCGGACACCGGCAAAGCCTCAGGGCCACGCGACACCTGCAGGAGCAACTGTCTTTCCCAAAATTTGAAAAGCCTGCGCGATTCATTGTGGGAGCGGGCTTGCCCGCGAAGCAGGCGACGCGGTGTCTGGCACCGGCTGCGCCGGTGTTCGCGGGCACGCCCGCTCCCACAGGAACCGTGTGATCTTCGAGTCCTGCATTTTGGCTGTTGATCTACACCCTCTTCGGCTGAGGCAACACCAGATCCAGCCAAGGCTCGCCAGTCCTGAGCATCGCATTGAGTGGCACCCTGAGGATGAATTTTAATGCCCTGTGGCCGCACCAGCGCATCGAGTGAAAGACTGGAACATCGATATCCAAGAAGCGGTGAGAGGACTTTGGCTTGGCCCACGCTTGTGATTCGAGATCAGAGCCGCATCCAACTGTTCGGGCTCTCGCCAAAGTGGAACGGTGAATGACAGCTTCTGCTCATACTCGTGCTCTAGGCACCTGCGGCATTCAGCTTGTCATTCACCGCTCTCACTCCAGATGCTAATCCTCTCCCAAGACACAAGCGGCCTTACAGCGGGTATTTCTGCAGGTTGGCCATCATCTGCTGCAGCGCCTGCAAGCTGTCCTGCGGGCGCACTGCCCCTTCGAAATCACCAATGTGCTCCCACTGCTGCGCGACCTGCTCGGGCGTGAAGCCTTCGCGCGGGTCGAAACCCACCCCCAGGCTACGCTCCCAGCGCACCTTGCCGATCCAGCCCCCACCCACCTCGAACAGCTCGCCACTGCCCTGGCACTGCTCGCTGCCCAGGTACACCACCAAGGGGCTGACCAACTCCGGCTTGAGCCGTTCGAACACCTGCGGGGGAATCAGCCCTTCCGTCATGCGCGTACCGCCGGTTGGGGCAATGGCGTTGACCAGGATGCCGTGCTTGCGCCCTTCGATGGCCAAGGTACGGGTAAGCCCGTACAAGCCCAGTTTGGCCATGCCGTAATTGGCCTGGCCAAAATTACCGTAGATGCCAGAGGTGGACGCCGTGAATATCACCCGCCCCCAGTTCTGCTCACGCAGGTGTGGCCAGGCCGCGCGGGTAACTTTGTAGGCGCCTTCGACATGCACTTGGTAAACCTGCTCCCAGTCGCTGTCGTCCATCTTGTGGAAAGTCTTGTCACGCAGGATGCCGGCGTTGTTCACCACGACATCGACGCGGCCATAGCTGTCCAGGGCCTGCTCGACAATGCGGGCACCCTGGCTGACCGAGTCATGGTTGGCAACCGCACTGCCCCCGGCGGCGCGAATCTCCTGCACCACCCGGTCGGCAGCGCTGGCGCTGGCGCCCTCCCCGTGGGTGGAACCGCCGAGGTCGTTGACTACCACCTTGGCCCCGCGGGCGGCGAACAGCAGCGCGTGGGCACGGCCCAGGCCGCCACCGGCGCCGGTAACGATCACCACACGATCTTGCAGAAGTACAGGCTCGCTCATGCCAAGGGCTCCAGGCAGGTTCAGGTCAGCCGAGTGTCTGCCGCCGGCGGCAAGCAGACAATCAAGCTCACGCAGGCTGAATGCCTGGTAATAACGCCGGGCCATGAGGCCCGCTCAGGACCACGCCACTTTCGCCTGGCAAAAGCTCAGTGGTTGCTCACGAAAGGCCAGGTAATGCCGCAGCACCTGCACCGGCGCCTCGGTGTGCGGGTAGTGGCCTATACCCTGCAGTTGCACGGTGTCTGGCTGTGGCACCAGTTGCCGGTAACGCTCAAGCATGTGCGCGCCTGACAATGGGTCGACCATGCCGTTGATCAGCCGCAGGGGCACACCTGGGCGCTGCATGGCCGCAACCCAGCGCTCACGGTGCAGGCGGCGCTCCAGCAGATAGCCCACCAGTTTATGCAGCACGCGCGTACCGCGGTTGGCGGCGATCAGGCTCCAGAAATCGTCCAGGGCACTCTCGCTCGGGTGGGTGCAGGGGCCATGGACCTGGGTCATGTTGCGCACCAGGTCGTCACGCCCGAAGGAGCGACCCACCAGCCAGCCGAAGCGGCTCAGCAGCAACTTCTGGATCAGCAGCAGGTGACAGCTTTCGGCGAACAGGCCACTGTTGAGAAAGACGCAGCTGGCTACCTCGGCGCGCTGCTCATGGTGCCGCGCCAGCAGTTCCTGAGCGACGCTGCCGCCATAGTCGTGAGCAAGCAGATGCACCGGTTGGTCCACCTGCAGGTGGGCGAGCAGGGCCTGCTGCAGGTCGGCTTGCTCGATCAGGCTGTAGGCGTGGTCGACCGGTTTAGCCGAATCGCCGAAACCGAGCATGTCGCAGGCAATCACCCGAAAGCGCTGCGTCAAAGGCCCCCACAGGTAATGCCAGTCCCAACTGGCGGTGGGGAAGCCGTGTAAAAGAAGCAGGGGCTCTCCTTGCCCTGCGGTCCAGTAGCGGATGCTCTGGCCCCGGAATGTGAAGCTCTGTCCCACGCCAGACGCACAATGGAATTTCGGCCAAAGGCATCAGAAGTAACCCGGTTAAGTGGTGTGGACTGGATAGGGCAAGGCTGCGGTCATTGCATGTCACCTCGGCACTTTCATGTGCTCTCTATGTCGAGGGTGAGTCTAGCCAGCCCTACCAGGGGTGGAACTTGCGTTGCCAGCCAGCTTGATGACTGAGCGAGTCAGTGGCACGAACGGTCAGAGCAACATGGCCAGCAGCGGTGCAGCGAACAGGTTCAGCAGCCCGGTCAGGACCATGACCAGGCCGGCCACCGAGCCTTCCTCGCGGCCCACTTCCTGGGCCCGGCTGACCCCGGCACCGTGCGCGCCCACGCCGAACAATGCCCCCCGGGCCAACGGCGTGCGCAGCGGCAACCAACGCAGCAGCACGCCACCGAACATGGCACCGAGCACCCCGGTGAACATCACGAACACTGCCGTCAGCTCGGGCACACCGCCCAGGTCATGGGCCAAGGGCATGGCGAAGGGCGTGGTGATGGAACGCGGCACCAGCGACAGGCTGGTCGCACTGTCCAGCGCCAGCAGGTGCGCCAACCCCCAGGAACTGGCGATGGAGGCACTGCTGCCCGCCAGCATGCCGACCAGCAAGGCCGGCCAATGCCGGGCAAGCATGGCCCGCTGCTGCCAGATCGGCACGGCAAAGGCCACGGTCACCGGGCCGAGCACGCCCATCAGCCAGTGGGTATTGCGCGCGTACTCGGCATAGGCGGTGTGCAGCGGCACAGCCACCGCCAGCAGCAACACCGGCACCAGAATCAGCGGCGACAGCAGGTAGCGCTTGCTGCGCCGGTACAGCCAGCGGCTGCCCAGGTAAGCCAGCAACGTCAGCGCCAGCCAGAACAACGGCATGGGTTCAAGGCTCATGGCGCATGCTCCAGCGGCACACAAGTTCGACGGTCAGGGCCGTCACCACCATCACCATCAGCGTGCTCACGGCGATCACCAGCAGGATGCGCCAGCCCTCGTCCCGGATCAGCGCGCCGTAGTCCAGCAGGCTCATCAGTGCAGGAATGAAGAACAGCAGCATTTCGGCCATCAACCAACCGGCGCCCAGTTGCAGCATGGCTGGCTTCAGTGCCCCCACGGCGAACAACAGCAACAACAACGCCAGGCCCATGACCCCGCCGGGAATAGGCCAGCCCAGCCAAGTGGCCAGCTGGCCACCGAGTGCAAACAGGGCATACAGGGTCGCCAGCTCGGCAAGCAGGCGCAGCAGTTTTTTCAGTAACGCGGGTTTCATGGCGGTGTTCCTCGACAGGCCCTCATTTTAAGTTTTGGCTGCCTAGGCCAGAAGCGAATTGTTAGACTGGCTACCATTCCATAATGGAATTGGCACATGGAATTCAAACAGCTGCGCAGCTTTATCGAAGTGGTGCACCGGGGCGGCTTTACCCAGGCTGCACAGACCCTGCACATCAGTCAGTCGGCCGTCAGCAAGCAAGTGGCGCAGCTTGAGCAAGATGTGGGCCAGCCGCTGCTGGAACGCCAGGCATCACACCTGCACCTGACCGCCGCCGGGCGCATCGTGCTTGAGCGCGGCGAGGCCCTGCTGCGCCAACGCCAGGCGCTGCTCAACGAATTGGACGATCTGAGCCAGATGGAGCGTGGCGAACTGCGCCTGGGCTTGCCGATGCTGGGCAGCGATGCGCTGTTCGCCGGTTTGTTCGCCGAATACCGGCGGCGCCACCCGAACATCGCCATCCAGTTGGTTGAGGGTGGCAGCCGTAGCATCGAGCAGGCCGTCAGAAGTGGCGAGCTGGAGCTCGGTGGCAGCCTTACGCCCAGCGACGACGGGTTCGAATACCAGCCGTTCTGCAATGAGCCGCTGGATGCCCTGCTACCGGCGGGGCATGCGTTGGCAGGCCTGGGCGGGGTGCACCTGAAGCAATTGGCCGCAACGCCGTTCCTGCTCTACCAGCGCAGTTTCGTGCTCAATGACCGTTTGGTGAAAGCCTGCCAGCAGCAGGGCTTCACCCCGACGGAAGGCGGGCGCAGTGGCCAGGCAGATTTCCTGGCAGCGTTGGTCGCGGCAGGCCAGGGCGTGGTGCTGCTGCCCCGGGTGGTGGCAAAAGCCCTGGAACGCCCTGGTGTGGTGCGTATGCCCCTGCGCTCACCGGGGGACCTGCGCTGGGACATTGCCTTCATCTGGCGGCGTGGCGCGTATTTGTCGCGGGCCGCGCAAGCGTGGTTGGCGCTGCTGCGCGAATGGCCGGTACCCGGCAGCGAGGCATGAATCGGGGTCTGGCTGGCAGGTCTGCCCGGGCACTCCCTGCGGCAGGCCCATAATTGCTAACCCTGACCGTCAGCCTTTCAAGGCATCAGCCAACTTGGCCAGCCACGGCTCGGCATCCGTTTCCGGGGTCACCGTCTCGCTGGCATCCAGTTGCAGCATCGGCTGCACCTCGCGCACGCCCAGCTCGGCAAACAGCTCGCGCAGCTGTTCGCCACCCCCGCAGTAGGTATCGCCATAGCTGGAATCGCCCAGCGCAATCACTGCACCCGGCAGGCCACGGAAGGCCGCTGGCAGGCTGTCACGCAGGCTGCAGTACAAGGGCATCAGGTTGTCCGGCAGCTCACCCATACCGGTAGTCGATGTCACGGCCAGCAGGGCCTGCGGGGCAAAACCTTCAAGGTCCTGCAAAGTGGCACGTGCGGCGTGCCAGGCTTGGTAGCCGGCGGCGTTGAGCCTCGTTTCTGCATGACGGGCGACTTCTTCGGCGGTGCCATAGACCGATCCGGAAATAATGGCGACTTTCATCGGGTAGAGGATTCCGAAACTGAGTGAAAACGTAGGATACTAGCATTCAGCGCTGGCAAAAGGCCGCCTCTGCCAAAGCCGCCTGCTACAGCGCGTCCGTTTTTACTGCCTGCCGCATGGCCTGAACATGATCAACGCAAAACTGCTGCAATCGATGGTCGACGCATCCCATGACGGGATCGTGGTTGCCGAACAGGAAGGCGACGACACCATCCTCATTTACGTCAACGCTGCGTTCGAACGCCTGACCGGCTACAGCCGGGACGAAATACTCTACCAGGATTGCCGCTTCCTGCAGGCTGACGACCGTGACCAGCTCGCGCGTGCGCGCATTCGCAAAGCCTTGGCCGAACGCCGCCCGTGCCGGGAAGTGATGCGCAACTACCGCAAGGATGGCAGTGCCTTCTGGAACGAGCTGTCGATCACGGCGGTAAGGAACGACGCCGAGCGACGTACCTACTTCATCGGCATTCAGAAGGACGTCACCCGCCAGGTGGAAATGGAGCGGGAGCTGGCCGAACTGCGCGCTCGTCTGAAAGCCGACGAACGCACCTGAACCAAGCCCCCCGGTTACGGTCAACTACGTTGAAGAAATCGCCACCACCGAGTTCGATCATGCAAGCAGACGCCCTTCTTACCCAGGACGAGCTGGATTTCATTCAGAGCATGCAGCATTCGCCCAACCTGAACCTGGCCGACTCGATGTCGAGCCTGCAGGTCAATGGCGACCGCCGTATCCAGAGCTTGCTCACCCGCCTGGTGGCCAATGAACAAGTGACCTTGCAGGCGCAATTCAACAACCAGCAAATCAGCTTCCCGCTGCAACTGGTGGAAGACGAATTCCACGCTTTGCACCTGCAAGTCGGCTCCCCGGAAATCTACGAGGACGGCCCCATGCTGCGGCCATGGCGCCTGTCGCTGGAGCAGCCCAGCGCCCTGCTCGATGGCCATGGCGCGCCTGGCGGGCTGTGGGTACGGGAAATTTCCTTCAAAGGCGTGCTGGTGGAGTTGCGTGGCCTGCCAAGCGCGCCGGCACGTTTCGACCTGCGCTTCGCCCCCGGCAACATCCAGCCGATCGAACTGCAGGGTGTGCTGGGCCGGCGTATTGGCCCGGACCTGGCAGCGTACGACCTTGGCCAAAGCCCAGCGGAAGAAATCGAACGCCTGCGCGACTACATCCTGCAGGCCCATTGCCGCGCCCACCCCGAACTGCACACTCAGGTGTCCAGCTGACCTGCCAGGCACTGGCGCAGACGCTGACGCATCACCCCGCCCTGTGCCCCCAGGCAAACCAGGGGGCTGCCCGCCAGGCCGCCGCTGGCCTGGTCCGTTGCCTCTCCCGCCAGCAATAACGCGCAGCCCAGCACCGACGCCAGCCGCTTCAGATAGCGGCTGACCTCTGCAGTGAGCGGCTGGTGGGAAAACAGCACGAGGGCGTCTGGTTTCATGCGTTCGCAGACCAGCGCCAGCTCTTGCAGGGGCTGCCCACACACCAACGGCGTCACGCCAACCTCGTCACTGCCCAGCAGCAGGCTGGTGACCAGCAGTTCAAGCTCATGGCATTGCCCCGGCAAGGGCACCAGCAGCACGTTGTGGCGACGCGGCGCGGCCGCCAGCTGCAAACGCATGAACACCCGCCCGCGCAAAAACTGGTCAAAAAACAGCCACTCGCTGGTCTGGCCGTAGCCGCCATGGCGCACGGCCAAGTCGTGCCACACCGGCATGAAAACCTCAGCGAAAACCTGATCGAGCGTGCTGGCGGCAAACACCTCCTCATAAAGGCGGCCCAGCCCTGGCAGGTCAAAGCGTTGCACTGCCACGCGCACCTGCTGCTGCCAGCCTAGCGAGCTGTCCACTGCGCGCGTGGCCTGCCCGGGAAGCGCCTGGCTGCGGGCAAGGATGCTGCCCACCTTGCTGACCGCCACGCCGCGCTCCAGCCAGCCGAGGATATTGCGGATATCGTCGACGTCCCCCTGGGAATACAGGCGGTGGCCGCTGTCGGTGCGGATGGGCTGGATCAGACCGTAACGGCGCTCCCAGGCACGCAGGGTTACCGCATTGACGCCAGTCAGGCGGGAGACTTCACGGATGGGAAACAGCACTTGCTGCTCGAAGCTCGCATCGCCCCCCCGGCTTGCGTCCCAGTTCGCTCATCTGCACGGCATCCTGTGTGCTGGAATAGAGGGCCTAGTCTACTACGACAGCGCCGGGCACAGGTTGCGACCATTTGCCGGCAGACAGTTGCCACACAGCACAACTGCGCGATAATCCGCGCCCGATTCTTGCATGTTCGCCTGCGTCGCCCACCACCCCGGGCCACGCAGCCAAGGGGCCGGCTACCCGCCAGCCCCGTTGCCAGGAGATACACAATGTCTACCCCACCCGTTACCCTGATGGTGTCGCGCCGCGCCGCACATGGCCGCTACCAGGACCTGTTGGCCTGGCTGCATGAGGGCGAACAGCTGGCCACTGACTTCCCCGGCTACCTGGGCTCGGGCATTCTCGCCCCACCCCACGATGGCGACGAATTCCAGATCATTTTCCGCTTCAGCGATGAGCCCACCCTGCATGCCTGGGAGCATTCCGCCTCGCGGCGGGCCTGGTTGCAGCGCGGCAATGGCCTGTTCGAGCGCCCCAAAGAGGCGCGCGTCAGTGGCATTGATGACTGGTTTGGCGCCAGTGCGGTGCAGAAACCGCCGCGCTGGAAACAGGCCGTGGCCATCTGGCTGGCGTTCTTCCCGGTGTCGTTGGCGTTCAACACGGCGTTCGGCCATTGGCTGGCCGCACTCGACCTGGTACCACGGGTACTGCTCAGCACCCTGGCCCTCACGCCACTGATGGTGTACCTGTTCATCCCGTTGTCCACCCGTCTGCTGGCCGGTTGGCTACAGCCCTCTTCGGCCACCGCGGGCGCCCTGCGCAGCCGCTGAGGCCAGGCCGTACAATGGGCAAACAGTTCGGGTATGCTGGGCGGCAACCACAGGACAGACAAGTTGACCGCCCCGAACATGAACAGCCCAATTCTCGTTACCGGAGCCAGCCAGCGCGTCGGGCTGGCCCTGGCCCTTGAACTGGCACAGGCCGGCCATACGGTGGTCAGTGCCAGCCGTACCGTACAGCCACAGGCGGCCCACCCGAACATCGTGCAGTTCCAGGCAGACCTGTGCCGGGCAGACGACCGCCAGGCGCTGATCGACTACCTGGTCGAGCATTACGACGGCCTGCGCGCCATCATCCATAACGCGTCGTTGTGGCTGGACGATGGCCTGGACAACCTCGAGACCATGTTCCGCCTGCATGTAGAGGCGCCCTACCACCTCAACCTGGCCTTGGGCGAAATGCTGGCCAAGCAGGACAAGGCCGACATCATTCACATCTGCGACGAAACCTCCTCGCGCGGCAGCAAGAGCCACATTGGCTATGCCGCCACCAAGGCCGCGCTGCAGAACATGGTGCTGTCGTTCGCTGAAAAATATGCGCCCAAGGTGCATGTGAACGGTATCCTTCCCGGGCTGCTGATCCTCAAGGAAGGGGGTGACGAAGCCTACCGCCAGCACACCTTGAAAAAGGCCCTGCTGGAGTTCGAACCCGGCGCCGGGCCACTGATCGAGACGGTCAAGTACCTGCTCGCCAGCCAGTACAGCACCGGCAGCCAGGTGGTCATCAATGGTGGCCGCCACCTGAAGAACCGCATGACGTGAGAGCCCACATGACCCCACAGCAACAGCTTGAACTCGAAGCCGCCGCGTTCCGGCGCCTGGTCGACCATTTGCAGAAACGCACCGACGTGCAGAACATCGACCTGATGAACCTGTCCGGCTTCTGCCGCAACTGCCTGTCCAAGTGGTACAAGGCTGCGGCTGACGAGCGTGAGCTCGACCTGAGCCTGGATGACGCCCGCGAAGCGGTGTACGGCATGCCTTATGCCCAGTGGAAAGCCCAATACCAGAAAGAAGCCAGCGCCGAGCAGCAAGCGGCGTTCGAAAAAGGAAAACCTCGTGACTGATCTAGATACCCTGCGCGCCAGCCTGGCCAGCGGCCAACATGCCTTTGCCGACACCCTGGCGTTCATTGCCGAGCACTACAGCTATCAGCCGCAGGCGTTCAACAATGGTGGTGTCGAGAATGCCGCCGGGCAGAACGAAGGTTCGTGCAAAACCTTGGGCCTGGCAGTGCTTGAAGGGCTGAGCGATCAGGAAGCGTTGCTGGCTTTCGGCGAGCACTACCGGGATGTGCTGGCCACGCCTGAGGGCAGTGACCATGGCAATATCCGGGCGCTGATCAAGCACGGCCTGGCCGGTGTGACGTTCGCTGCGCCGCCACTGTCGCGCAAGGCTTGAGATTGCCGGGGCTGCTTTGCAGCCCATCGCCGGCAAGCCAGCCCCGACACAGGCCTTGAAGGCACCGCTGTCGAAATGGGAGCTGGCGTGCCAGCGATGAGGCCAGTACGGTGTGAAATTACAGCTCGACGCAGTCGAACTTCACATCGGTGGCTACGTCTTCGTCGTAGTTGACGTCAGCGCGCTCAAAGCCGAACAGGTTGAGGAACTGCTTCTTGTAACCGGCGTAGTCGGTCAGCTGGAACAGGTTCTCGGTGGTCACCTGTGGCCACATGGCCTTGCAGGCATCCTGCACATCGTCGCGCAGTTCCCAGTCGTCCAGGCGCAGGCGGGCCTTCTCGTCCACTTCGGCCGGGGCGCCATCGGCACGGTACATGCGGTCGCGGAACATGCGGTCCAGTTGGTCCTGGGTACCCTCGTGCACACCCTTTTCCTGCATGATCTTGAAGACCATCGACAGGTACAGCGGCATCACCGGAATGGCCGAGCTGGCCTGGGTCACCACCGACTTCAACACCGCCACGTTGGCGCCGCCTTTCACTTCAGCGGCCAGCTTCTTGTCCAGGCGCAGCGCGGTTTCATCCAGGTCCTGCTTGGCCTGGCCCAGGGCGCCGTGCCAGTAGATTGGCCAGGTGATCTCGGTGCCGATGTAGCTGAAGGCCACGGTACGCGCACCCTCGGCCAGTACGTCGGCGCCCGCCAGGGCGTCGATCCACAGTTGCCAGTCCTGGCCACCCATGACGGTAACGGTGTCGGCGATTTCCTGCTCGGTGGCCGGCTCGATGCTGGCCTCGATGATGGTGTCCTTGTTGGTGTCGATGGCAGTCGACTTGTACGGCTGGCCGATCGGCTTGAGTGCCGAGCGGATCACTTCACCGGTCTGCGGCAGCTTGCGCACCGGCGAGGCCAGCGAGTAAATGACCAGGTCGACCTTGCCACCCATTTCGTTCTTGATCAGCTCGATGACCTTGGCGCGGGCTTCGTCGGAGAAGGCGTCACCGTTGATCGACTTGCTGTACAGGCCCTCGGCCTTGGCGAACTTGTCGAAAGCCGCAGCGTTATACCAGCCAGCGGTGCCGGCCTTGGTTTCGGTGCCTGGCTTTTCGAAGAATACGCCCAGGGTGTCAGCCTTGAAGCCGAACGCTGCAGTAATGCGTGCTGCCAGGCCATAGCCACTGGAAGCACCGATGACCAGGACCTTCTTCGGACCATCCTCGCGCACGCCCAGCTTGCGGGTGGCTTCGATCTGGTCACGGACGTTGAGCTCGCAGCCCTTCGGGTGAGTCGTGGTGCAGATGAAACCGCGAACCTTAGGATGAATGATGGCCAATGTCTGTACCTCGTCAGGTTTATGCTGGGGAAGCGCCACATGGGCGTTTCCTGTTGATCAGAGGGTGAGACTACCCCCGCAGGTTATCCGACACATATTACGGGGTGATCCGGGCGATGCAAAACCGGGGTGGACCGCTGCGCGGCCATTCATTTGCTTTTCACATCAATCTCAAAGAAAAACAAACTTAACAAATGAGCCCAGGGCACCGATGCTTGAAGCCTTACGCCCACCGCACGGAGAACAACAATATGAACGACGTGGTCATCGTCGCCGCAACCCGTACCGCCATTGGCAGCTTCCAGGGTGCCCTGGCCAGCGTGCCTGCGGTTGACCTCGGCGCCGCCGTGATCAAGCGCCTGCTGGAGCAGACCGGGCTGGACCCGGCGCAGGTCGACGAAGTCATCCTCGGCCAGGTGCTGACCGCCGGCGCCGGGCAGAACCCGGCGCGCCAGGCCGCGATCAAGGCCGGCCTGCCCTTCAGCGTACCGGCGCTGACCCTGAACAAGGTCTGCGGCTCGGGCCTTAAAGCCCTGCACCTGGCGGCCCAGGCCATCCGCTGCGGTGACGCCGAGGTGGTGATTGCCGGTGGCCAGGAGAACATGAGCCTGGCCCCCTATGTGATGCCCTCGGCCCGCACCGGCCAGCGCATGGGCCATGGCCAGCTGATCGACAGCATGATCACCGATGGCCTGTGGGATGCCTTCAACGACTACCACATGGGCATCACTGCCGAAAATCTGGTGGACGAGTACGGCCTCAGCCGTGAACAGCAGGATGCCTTTGCCGCCGAGTCGCAACGCAAGGCACTCGCTGCCATCGAGGCCGGCCGCTTCGATGCGGAGATCACCCCTGTGGTGCTGCCGCAGAAGAAGGGCGAGCCGAAAGTGTTCGCCCGTGATGAGCAGCCGCGCCCGGACACCACTGCCGAGTCGCTGGGCAAGCTGCGCGCAGCGTTCAAGAAAGACGGTAGCGTCACCGCTGGCAATGCCTCCAGCCTGAACGACGGCGCTGCCGCCGTACTGCTGATGAGCGCCACCAAAGCCGAGGCCCTGGGCCTGCCGGTGCTGGCGAAGATCGCCGCTTATGCCAGTGCCGGGGTAGACCCGGCGATCATGGGCATCGGCCCGGTTGCGGCGACGCGGCGCTGCCTGGACAAGGCCGGCTGGCAGCTGAGCGAACTGGACCTGATCGAAGCCAACGAAGCCTTTGCTGCACAGGCACTGGCCGTGGGCAAGGCGCTGGAGTGGGATGCGGCACGGGTCAATGTGAACGGTGGGGCGATTGCCCTGGGCCACCCGATTGGTGCGTCCGGCTGCCGGGTGTTGGTGACCTTGTTGCACGAGATGATCAAGCGCGATGCCCACAAAGGCCTGGCGACCTTGTGCATTGGCGGTGGCCAAGGTGTTGCACTGGCTATCGAACGTTGAGCGGCGTTTGAGTTGAACAGGCCGGCACAAGCAGCAGATGATCAAGCCGCGACTCGGTACTGCTCCAGCGAGGCGGCCAGCGCAGCCACTTCGCGGCACTTCCTCACAGCCACCTCTACGGTGCCATGCGCCAACGAACAGGCCGGCGCCAGCCACAGCCGCGCCCCCAGGCGCTCATGGGCGTCTTGCAACAGCCCCAGGGCATTGTCCGACTCGCAAGGCGCGCCATCGCGGCCATCAACCAGGCCCAGCGACAGCACTTTATAGGCCGGCAGGCGGTCAAGGATGGCCTGGTACTGTGCGGGCGCCTGCACCAGATCGATGTGCAGGCCATCGACTGGCAGGTTGGCGGCCAGGCCAAGGTTGCCATCCAGGCCACCGGCGTACGTGGCAATCAACTTCTTCAATGGTGCACGCTGCAGGATGTTGTAGACGCGTTCGAAGGCGTTTTTCCAGTCCTGTGGCAGGTCGTGGGCGAGGATCGGTTCGTCGATCTGGACCCATTCGGCGCCCAGCGCAGCCAAGCGGTTGAGGGCCTGATCATACAAGGGCAGCAGGCGATCGAGCAGTTCCAGCTTGTCGAAGTCGGCGTTGCGGGCCTGGCCCTGCCACAGGTAGGTCAACGGGCCAATCACGACAGGCTTGATGGCATGGCCCAGCGCGTTGGCATGCTCCACCTCTTTGAACAAGGGTTCCCAGTTGAGGGCAAACGGCTGGTCATCGGTACCCGGCAGCTGGCCACATTGGCCGGTTTCGCCGACGGGCAGCAGTTCGATACCGGCGTCTATCTGCACTTGCCAGTGGCGGGCCCGCAGTTCGCGGTCGCCGCCAATGTGTGGAAAGCCCAGGTTGTGTGCCAGTGCCATGTGTCGCCCCTCAGCATGCTCAAATTGATGAGGGGATTTTCCAGTGGATCGTGGTGTTGAGACAAACTCATAAAATTTGAGATGAACCCAAGAAATTCTCATGATCCCGAATGCGCAGAAGTCGCCCCATGTCTTGTTCAGAGCACCAGCGTGCGCATCCGGACATGACCTCCTGCGCCTTCTGCCGCACAATGCCACCCTGACCACACCAGGTGCCCGGCCTCATGAGCCTGCTGAAAACCGCGCTGCGTGAACACCATTTCGTCTGTGTCATGGAGTTTGTGCCCAAAGCCTCTGCAGAACGCTTCGCTGCGATGCAAGCGATCATGGACCGTGCGCAGCTGTGCGGCTGGCCAATGACCGTGGCCATCGGCGACCGCGTCGGCAGCCCGCTGGACATGTCGCCGCTGGACGCCCTGGCCTCGTTCGACCGCCCGGTGCCGGCCCTGCCGCATTTCTCCGGCAAGGACCGCGAACGCCACCACTTGCTCGCACAATTGCAGCGCATGGAGGCGGCCGGCCTCGACCAGTTGCTGCTGCTGACCGGTGACCGTTTGCCTGGGCATGAACCCGGCCAGCGCCCGGTGCGCTACCTGGAGTCGGTGGCCGCGCTGCAGATTGCCCGCCAGGCCTGCCCGCACTGGTTGCTGGGCGCGGCGCTGAACCCATTCAAGTACCACGAGGAAGAAGGCGGCGCGCAGTACTTCAAGGCCGAGAAAAAACTGGCTGCGGGGGCCGACTTCCTCACCTTGCAACTGGGCTTCGACGCAGCCAAACACCAGGAAGCCATGCACTGGATGCGCCGCCAGGCCGCGCCCAAACCCATGCTGGCCTGCCTGATGAGCCTCACCCATGGCCGTGCAGCGATGCTCGACCACGTCGCCGGCGTGACCGTTACCCCCTCCATGCGCGAGATGCTCGAGGCGGAAACGGCGCAGTCCAAGGCTTTTGCCCAGTCGCGCAGCGTTGACCGCCTTGCCTTGCAGATCATCGGAACGAAGCTGATGGGTTACGCGGGCGTGCACCTGTCGGGCATTCATGACCTGAAGCAGCTGCTTGCCCTTGAAGCGCGACTGGCGTACTGGCAAACGCACGTCCACACCCTGGAGCAATGGGCGCCCGCCTGGCAAGCCAGTTGGCAAATGCCGGGGCTGCCGGCAGTCACCTTCCATCCCCCCCAGGCCAACTGGCGCCAGGGCGAATCAAGGGTCGATGCCTCGTTCAAGGAAAAAGCCCGCTACCACCTGATGCATGGCATGCATGGGCTGCTGTTCAGCCGCCGCAACAGCCTGAGCAAGGCGTTTGGCTGGGCGGTGCGCCAGCCACTGTGGACCACCCGCCTTGGCGCACAGGTGCTGCACACCCTGGAGCGCAGTGTTAAGCGCCCGTTGGTTGGCTGTGATACCTGCGGCCGCTGCCGCCTGGAAGACACCTTGTACACCTGCCCGGAAACCTGCCCCAAGGGCCTGGCCAATGGCCCCTGTGGGGGCACCGCGCTCAACCGCTGCGAGTTCGGCGACCGCGAGTGCATCCACAGCATCAAGTACCGCACGGCCAAGGCCGTGGGGCAAACCGCCGTGCTGAGGGAGCGGCTGATCCCCTGCATCGAGGAGCAAACGCGCCACCTCAGCTCGTGGCCGCAGTGGTTCGCGCCACCCACACCACGCCGGGTCAGCCCTCAGCCAGCGCCTCGAACCCAGCCCGAATCGTAGCCTCGGGCAGGTCATCGGCAATGAAGACCATCACGCTTTCGCGGGTTTCGCCTTCGGCCCACTCGGCGTCCCAGTCGAAGCCATACAGCTTGAGTACACCCTGAAACACCAGCTTGCGGTCCTCGCCGGCAATGTTCAGCACGCCCTTGTAACGCAGCAGCTGCTTGCCATGGGTTTCCAGCAGGTCGTTCATGAAGCCGCTGAGGCGGTCGATATCCAGCTCGGCTTCGGTACGCAGCACCAAGGTGCCGATACGGTCGGGGGTGGCTGGCTTGAGCACCGGGCGCAGCGAGGGTTTCAGGTTTGCGCCCAGGTCGGGGTTGAGGTTGAAGCCGCGCACGTCCAGCAACTCTGCCAGGTCGATGCAACCGTGCTCGACCACTCGGATCGCCGCCCGCCCGTTGATACGGGCCAGGCGTTCGCGCAGGGCCTGGACCGCAGCCGGCTCGACGAGGTCGGTCTTGCTCAGCAACAGGCGATCGGCAAAGCCAACCTGGGCCTGGGCGATGGTCTGGGTCAAATGCAACTCGGCATGCTTGGCATCGACCAGGGTGATGATGCCGTCGAGGATGTAGCGCTCGCGCAGTTCCTCGTCGATGAAGAAGGTTTGCGCCACCGGCGCCGGGTCGGCCAGGCCGGTGCATTCGATCACCAGGCGGTCGAAGGCGATTTCGCCGGCATCCAGGCGCTCGAGCAGCAGGTACAAGGCGCGGGTCAGGTCACCGTGAATGCTGCAGCACACACAGCCGTTGGCCAGGGTCATCACCTGCACCGGCTGGTCGCCCAGCAACTGGCTGTCGATGCCGGCGTCACTGAATTCGTTTTCGATCACCGCCAGCTTCAGACCATGCTCGGCCTTGAGCATGTGTTTGAGCAAGGTGGTCTTACCGGCACCGAGGAAGCCGGTGAGGATGGTTACGGGAATGGGCGTCTGCACGCAGAACATCTCCTGTGCGGAAAAAACACTGGCCCGATCGCCGGCAAGCCAGCTCCCACAGGTACCGCGCAAACCTTGACGCCTGGGCAGTACCTGAAAGAGCGCCCCAAAGGCACCGCACAAACCTGGAGGTCTGTGAGTGCCTGTGGGAGCTGGCTTGCCAGCGATGAGGCCGGTACAGGTTAACGCTTGAGGCTCAACAGCACTTGGGCCCGGACTTGCCGCCATAACGTGCTTCCTGACGTTCGCGGAAGAACTGCTCATACGTCATGACCGGCTTGTCCGGGTGTGTCTTGTGCATGTGCTCGACATAGTTGTCGTAGTCGGGCATGCCGACCATCAGGCGGGCGGCCTGCCCCAGGTACTTACCCAGTCGACCCAGGTCGTTGAACATGACAGCGGTCCTCTCAAGCGTCAGGCAGTGCCTGGAACGGGGTTTCCTTGTCGCTGCGTTCTTTGCGGCCGAGGGCGGCGTAGCCGACCTTGATGGCAAAGAACAGCACACTGAACACCACCAGCAGGAACAGAATGGTCAGGCCGGCGTTGGTATAGGCGTTGAAGATCACGTGTTGCATCTGCCCGATGTCCTTGGCCGGGGCCAGAACCTGGCCGGCGTCCAGGGCGGTGCTGTATTTCTTGGCCAGGGCCAGGAAACCTACAGCCGGGTTCGGGTCGAACAGCTTGATCAGGCCCGCCGCCGTGGTGCAGATCAGCAGCCAGGCCGCCGGCAGCAGGGTGACCCAGATGTAGCGCTCGCGCTTCATCTTGATCAGGACCACGGTGCCCAGCATCAGGGCAATACCCGCCAGCATCTGGTTGGAGATACCGAACAGCGGCCACAGGGTGTTGATGCCGCCCAGCGGGTCGATCACGCCCTGGTACAGCAGGTAACCCCACAACGCTACACAACCGCCGGTGGCCAGCAGGTTGGCACCCCACGACTCGGTGCGTTTCAGGGCTGGTACGAAGCTGCCCAGCAGGTCTTGCAGCATGAAGCGCCCGGCACGGGTACCGGCGTCGACCGCGGTGAGGATGAACAGCGCCTCGAACAGGATCGCGAAGTGGTACCAGAACGCCATGGTGTTTTCACCCGGCAGCACCTGGTGCAGGATTTGCGCGATACCTACCGCCAGCGTGGGTGCACCCCCGGCACGGGCCAGGATGGTGTGCTCGCCAATGTCGCGGGCCACCGCCTCCAGTTGTTCGGGCGTAATCAGGAAGCCCCAGCTGCTCACGGTCTGCGCGACCGACGCCACATCGGCGCCGACCACGGCTGCCGGGCTGTTCATGGCGAAGTACACACCTGGTTCGATCACCGACGCAGCCACCATGGCCATGATGGCCACGAACGACTCCATCAGCATGCCGCCATAGCCGATGTAGCGGGCGTTGGTTTCGTTATCCAGCAGCTTGGGCGTAGTGCCCGAGGAGATCAGCGCGTGGAAGCCAGACACCGCACCACAGGCAATGGTGATGAACAGGAACGGGAACAGGGTGCCCTTCCATACAGGGCCCGTGCCATCGGTGAACTGTGTCAGCGCCGGCATTTTCAGCTCGGGCATGGTCACCAGGATGCCGATGGCCAGGGCGATGATGGTACCGATCTTGAGGAAGGTCGACAGGTAGTCGCGCGGCGCCAGCACCAGCCACACCGGCAGCACCGCAGCCACGAAACCGTAACCGACCAGCATCCAGGTGATCTGCACGCCGGTGAAGGTGAACGCCGGGCCCCATACCGGATCGGCCGCAATCTGGCCCCCCAGCCAGATCGAGGCCAACAGCAGCACCACGCCGATGATCGAGATTTCACCAATGTGGCCCGGGCGGATGTAGCGCATGTAAATGCCCATGAACATCGCGATCGGGATGGTCGCCATTACCGTGAACATGCCCCATGGGCTTTCGGCCAGGGCCTTGACCACGATCAGCGCCAGCACCGCCAGGATGATGATCATGATCAGGAAGCAGCCGAACAGGGCGATGGTGCCCGGAATGCGGCCCATTTCCTCGCGCACCATGTCGCCCAGCGAGCGGCCATTGCGGCGGGTAGACAGGAACAGGACCATGAAGTCCTGCACTGCACCGGCCAGCACCACACCGGCAATCAGCCACAGCGTGCCGGGCAGGTAGCCCATTTGCGCGGCGAGCACCGGGCCCACCAGTGGGCCGGCGCCGGCGATGGCGGCGAAGTGGTGGCCGAACAGAATGTGTTTGTTGGTCGGAACGTAGTCCAGGCCGTCGTTGTTGAGCACCGCCGGGGTGGCACGGCGCGGGTCGAGTTGCATCACTTTGGTGGCGATGAACAGGCTGTAGTAGCGATAGGCGACCAGGTAGATGGCCACTGCCGCGACCACGATCCACAAGGCATTGATCGCCTCACCGCGACGCAGGGCAACGACACCCAGCGCGCAGGCCCCTATGACTGCCAGCGCCAGCCACGGTATGTGGCGTAGCAGGCTATTATTGTTGTTCATGGTTAGCTTCCAGCTGTTGGATTGGAAAGACCGCCCACCGAGTCTAGGGCGAGTCAGGCGGCATTGCCACACTTGCTTTGGTCTAGAGCCTCTGCGGCCAGATTGCAGTACCTGATGCACAAACCCTTCATCACCCTGATCAGGATGCCACCCGAGGGCCTTACCCATGAGCGATCACGACGAACGTAGGCGTTTCCAGCGAATCTGCTTCGACGCCCCTACCGAACTTCACCAAGGCTCCCGATGCTGGTCGCCCAAGCTGCTGGACATTTCGCTCAAGGGGCTGCTGGTGGAACGCCCGCAGCAATGGGATGCCGACCTGAGCCAGAACTTCGACGCAATCATCACGCTGGACGAGCAAACGCAGGTGACCATGCAGGTCGAACTGCGCCACGAGGAACCGGCCCGGCTTGGTTTCATCTGCCTGTACATCGATGTCGAATCGATGACCCATCTGCACCGTCTTGTGGAATTGAACCTGGGTGACGGCACCAGAATGATGCGTGAGCTGCGCGAATTGATCGAAGAATGAAATCTCTTAGCTAGCTAAGGGCCTTCCCACTTTGTGTTTCCTGTCTACTCAGACAGCTTTAGGGCTGGGTAGCAGGACTTTGTACACACGCCTCTAGTACAGCTTTAGACAAGTTGGTACGGCTCATGCATTGGGTTTTAACACACCCTGATGCCGCACTTGTGCGCGCTCCGATCAAAATATTGTATACAATTCTTGTGGCAATCAATCACGGGAAGTGTCTACAGTAGCGCCACAACAATAAACAGAGAGCCTGCTCCATGACTACGTCCCCTAGCACGTCTCCCGCTCAACGCCCCGAGGACGAAAACCTCGGGCTGGGCGCCAACCTGGCCTATGGTCTGCAACACGTGTTGACCATGTACGGGGGGATCGTCGCGGTGCCCCTGATCCTGGGGCAGGCCGCTGGCCTGAACGGTGGCGAAATCGGCATGCTGATCGCCGCCTCGCTGTTTGCCGGTGGCCTGGCCACCCTGCTGCAGACGTTGGGTCTGCCGTTCTTCGGCTGCCAGCTACCGCTGGTGCAGGGCGTGTCGTTCGCCGGCGTGGCGACCATGGGCGCCATTCTCAGCAGCGAAGGTGGCGGTGGCTTGCCGGGGGTGCTCGGTGCGGTCATGGCGGCATCACTGATCGGCTTTCTGATCACCCCGGTGTTCTCACGCATTACCAAGTTCTTCCCGCCCTTGGTGACCGGTATCGTCATCACCACCATCGGCCTGACCCTGATGCCGGTCGCCGCGCGCTGGGTAATGGGCGGCAACAGCGCTTCGCCCGAGTTCGGCAGCGTGGCCAATATCGGCCTGGCGGCGCTGACCTTTGCCATTGTGCTGCTGCTGAGCAAACTGGGTAGCGCGAGCATCTCGCGGCTGTCGATCCTGCTGGCCATGGTGGTCGGCACTTTGATCGCCTGGGCGCTGGGCATGGCCGACTTCAGCAAGGTCACCGAAGGCCCGATGTTCGCCTTCCCCACGCCGTTCCATTTCGGCATGCCCGAGTTTCACATCGCGGCCATCCTGTCGATGTGCATCGTCATCATGGTGACCCTGGTGGAAACCTCGGCCGACATCCTTGCCGTGGGCGAGATCATCGATACCAAGGTCGACTCCAAGCGCCTGGGCAACGGCCTGCGTGCCGACATGGCGTCGAGCATTCTGGCGCCGATCTTCGGCTCGTTCACGCAAAGCGCATTCGCCCAGAACGTCGGCCTGGTGGCCGTTACCGGCGTGAAGAGCCGTTATGTGGTGGCTACCGGTGGCCTGATCCTGGTGGTTCTCGGCCTGCTGCCGATCATGGGCCGGGTCATTGCCGCCGTCCCTACCCCGGTACTGGGCGGTGCAGGCATCGTGCTGTTCGGCACCGTGGCGGCCAGTGGTATCCGCACCTTGTCCAAGGTCAGCTACAAGAACAACGTGAACCTGATCATCGTCGCGGCCTCGCTGGGCTTCGGCATGATCCCGATTGCCGCGCCGACCTTCTACCACCACTTCCCGAACTGGTTCGAGACCATCTTCCACTCGGGCATCAGCTCGGCGGCGATCATGGCCATCCTGCTGAACCTGATCTTCAACCACTTCACCACCGGCAACTCGGAAAACCAGTCGGTGTTCGCTGCGGCCTACGAGCGCACCATCCAGTATTCGGACATTTCCGCACTGCGCGATGGCGACTACTTCAAGGATGGCAAGTTGTTCGATGCCGAGGGTAACGAGGTGCCGATGCTGGAGCTGGACGAGCATGGCAATGAAACGGTCAGACGCCCTGCGGCGGTGGCCGAGCATTGAGGGTTGCCTGAGCGGTGAGGTGGGGGGGGGGGCCGATGCGCATCATCGGCCCCCTTTTTCGTTTGCCTGTGCTGACCCTGTCGCCGGCAAGCCAGCGCCCACAGGGATCGCATCAGGGCTCACGGGTGTTTGCCACAAGATGGGCAGAACCTGTGGGAGATTCTATGGTTTCTGGCAAGGGTAGCCGCAGCATCTTCAGCGCCTGTGAGATCGAGCGCCGCCCGCGCGGCGCAATCGCGAGCTGCGCTCGCTCCTACGTTTGTTTCGGGCCAGTAAC
>NZ_QJRK01000054.1:0-47351 GCF_003205245.1 Pseudomonas sp. MB-090624
TTCTATGCCCTAGGGGTTCGCCATGACAGTTGCAGCGCCTGTGAAATCGAGCGCCGCCCGCGCGGCGCATCGCCGGCAAGCCGGCTCCCACATCTGTTTCGGGCCAGTTACTCCTGCACCTTAGGCGCGCGCACCCTTGGTGCATGGCTGGATATTGATGAAAGGCAGAGGCGACACCTTCAATATCGAAGGGGACGAACAAGGCGTGCAGCGGTGAATTCACAGGAGAGACTGGCCCGAAACAGATGTGGGAGCCGGCTTGCCGGCGATGCGCCGCGCGGGCGGCGCTCGATCTCACAGGCGCTGGAAAACCCAAGGCATGCACCTGTCAGCTCTGATACCCATCCAAGGCATGCTCCCTGACCTCCGGCAGATGAGCCTCCGCCGTGCCTATGGTAGAGTGGCGGCCTTTATCCGAAGGGGCGTTTACTGTGTGGGAATTGGTCAAGTCCGGTGGTTGGATGATGCTGCCGATCATTCTGAGCTCCATCGCTGCCATGGCTATCGTCATCGAGCGCCTGTGGACCCTGCGCGCCAGCCGCGTCACCCCGCCACACTTGCTGGGCCAGGTCTGGATATGGATCAAGGACAAGCAACTCACCAGTGACAAACTCAAGGCGCTGCGCGCCGATTCGCCACTGGGTGAGATCCTCGCCGCGGGCCTGGCCAATTCGCGCCATGGCCGCGAAATCATGAAAGAGTGCATCGAAGAGGCAGCTTCGCGCGTTATCCACGAGCTGGAGCGCTACATCAGCACCCTCGGCACCATCGCCGCCATGGCCCCGCTGCTGGGCCTGCTGGGCACCGTGCTGGG
Source organism: Pseudomonas sp. MB-090624 (assembly GCF_003205245.1). Classification (NCBI taxonomy): domain Bacteria; kingdom Pseudomonadati; phylum Pseudomonadota; class Gammaproteobacteria; order Pseudomonadales; family Pseudomonadaceae; genus Pseudomonas; species Pseudomonas sp. MB-090624. Next base: position 815 of record NZ_QJRK01000054.1, read on the forward strand.
CATGATCGACATCTTCAGTGCCTTCATGGGCACGCAGATGACCGCCAACGCCGCGGTACTGGCCGGTGGTATTTCCAAGGCCCTGGTCACCACGGCGGCGGGCCTGATGGTTGGTATTCCGGCGGTGTTCTTCCACCGTTTCCTGCTGCGCCGCATCGATGAACTGGTGGTGGGCATGGAGCAGGAGGCGATCAAGCTGGTGGAAGTGCTGCAGGGCGACCGCGAAGTGGAAGTGACCGGAGGCAAGGCGTGAAGTTCCGGCGCAATCGCCAGCGGGAGAACGTCGACATCAACCTGGCGTCGCTGATCGACGTGGTGTTCGTGCTGCTGCTGTTCTTCGTGGTCACCACCACCTTCACCCGTGAAACGCAACTGCGGGTCGAGCTGCCGGAGGCCGCCAGTGCCGAGCAGGCGCCGGCCGACCAGGGCAAGCTGGTGGAAATCACCATCAGCGCCGAAGGCGTGTACTCGGTGAACAACCACCTGCTGCCCAAGAGCGACCTGGCCACCCTGAGCGAGGCCATCGAGCGTGAGTCGGGTGGTGACAACCAGCTGCCGCTGGCCATCAGTGCCGATGGCAAGACCCCGCACCAGGCTGTGGTCACTGCGATGGATGCTGCCGGCAAGCTCGGCTTCAGCCAATTGCGCATGACCACCGTCGAGGCGGCCCAGGACACGCCCTGATGGCTATCGCCGACCGCCTGCTCGCCGCCTGGTACGCCGGGCACCCGGCGCTAGCGCTGCTGCGCCCGCTGGAGGCGTTGTACCGCCGCGTGGTCACGCGCAAGCGCGCGCGTTTTCTAAAGGGTGAAAGTGCCAGCTACCGCGCACCGGTGCCGGTCATCGTGGTGGGCAATATCACCGTGGGTGGCACCGGCAAGACACCGATGATTCTCTGGCTGATCGAGCATTGCCGCCAGCAGGGGCTGAACGTCGGCGTGGTCAGCCGTGGCTATGGCGCCAAACCGCCGCAGTTGCCGTGGCGGGTGTTGGCCGACCAGTCTGCCGAACAGGCCGGGGACGAACCGCTGCTGATCGTGCAGCGCAGCGGGGTACCGCTGATGATCGACCCGGATCGCGCCCGCGCCGTGCAGGCCCTGCTGGCCAGTGAACCGCTGGACCTGATCCTGTGTGATGACGGCATGCAACACTACCGCCTGGCACGTGACCTGGAGCTGGTCCTGATCGATGCCGCGCGTGGCCTGGGCAACGGCCGCTGCCTGCCGGCCGGCCCGCTGCGCGAGCCTGCCGAACGCCTGCAGGGCGCCGATGCGGTGCTGTTCAATGGTGCCGGCGAAGACCGTGCCGGTGGCTTTGGCCTGCGCCTGCAGCCATCCGCACTGGTCAACCTGCGCAGTGGCGAACGCCGCCCACTCGACCACTTTCCCGCCGGCCAGCGCCTGCACGCGGTGGCCGGTATCGGCAACCCGCAACGTTTCTTCAATACCCTGCAGGGGCTAAACTGGCAGCCGCTGCCGCACCCTTTTGCCGACCATGCACACTTCAGCGCCCGGAGCCTGGCCTTCAGCCCACCGCTACCGCTGGTCATGACCGAGAAGGACGCCGTGAAATGCCGCGCCTTCGCCGCCGACGACTGGTGGTACCTGGCTGTCGAAGCACAGCCCACGCCGGCATTCAGCGCCTGGTTCGACAGCCAGCTGCAGCGTTTGCTGCACAAGCCCTGAGCCCGTTTTCATTTCTGGCCATCTGGCCTAAAGGAAGCCTTCAATGGACACCAAACTGCTCGATATCCTCGCCTGCCCGATCACCAAGGGCCCGCTCAAGCTCAGCGCCGACAAGACCGAGCTGATCAGCAAGGGTGCCGGCCTGGCCTACCCGATTCGCGACGGTATCCCGGTCATGCTGGAGAGTGAAGCACGTACCCTGACCGACGACGAGCGCCTGGACAAATGAGCCTGAACTACACCGTGGTGATTCCTGCCCGCCTGCGTTCCACGCGCTTGCCAGGCAAGCCGCTGCTGGCCATCGCCGGCAAGCCGATGGTGCAACATGTATGGGAGCAGGCGCGCAAGAGCGCGGCCAGCCGCGTGGTCATCGCTACCGACGATGCCAGCATCTTCGAAGCTTGCCAGGCATTTGGCGCCGAAGTGCTGATGACCCGTGTCGACCATGAGTCGGGTACCGACCGCCTGGCTGAAGTGGCGACGCAACTGGGCCTGGCGGCCGATGCCATCGTGGTCAACGTGCAGGGTGACGAGCCGCTGATCCCGCCGGTGATCATCGACCAGGTAGCTGCCAACCTGGCTGCCCACCCGCAAGCGGCCATCGCCACCCTGGCCGAGCAGATCCATGAGCCGGAAACCGTGTTCAACCCCAATGCGGTGAAGGTGGTCAGCGACAAGCACGGCCTTGCCCTGAGCTTCAGCCGGGCGCCGCTGCCGTGGGCGCGTGACACCTTCGCCAAAGGCCAGGACCAGTTGCCAGCCGGCGTGCCTTACCGCCGCCATATCGGCATGTACGCCTACCGCGTGGGCTTCCTCCACGACTTCGTCAGCTGGGGCCCCTGCTGGCTGGAGCAGACCGAAGCCCTGGAGCAGTTGCGTGCCCTGTGGCACGGTGTGCGCATCCACGTCGAGGACGCGATCGAGGCGCCTGCCGTGGGTGTAGACACCGCAGAAGACCTGGAGCGCGTACGGCGCTTGCTGGAGGCCTGATGCGCGTACTGTTCGTGTGCCTGGGCAACATTTGCCGCTCGCCCACTGCCGAAGGCGTGCTGCGCCACCAGCTACAGGCTGCCGGGCTCGCCGACCGCGTGCAGGTGGCCTCCGCGGGTACGGGCGACTGGCACGTTGGCAAACCACCCGACAGCCGCACCTGCAAGGCGGCGCTGGCGCGTGGCTATGACTTGTCCAGGCAACGCGCGCAGCAGGTCAAGCAGCGGCACTTCGCCGAATACGACTTGGTGCTGGCCATGGACGAGAGCAACCTTCGCGACCTGCGTGCCCTGCGCCCGCCAACGGCGACGGGCGAGCTTGACCTGTTCCTGCGCCGCTATGGTGCGGCATTGGATGAAGTGCCTGACCCGTACTACGGCGGCGCCGATGGCTTCGAGCAGGTACTCGACCTGATCGAATCGGCCTGCCAGGCGCTGGTGCTGGAAATCAAGGGGCGGTTATGACCGGGCAATGGCAGGAGCAGGTATCGCTCAAGCCTTACAACACCTTCGGCATCGACGTGAAGGCGCGTTATTTCAGCCAGGCCCGCAATGACCTGCATGTGCGCCAGGCGCTGAGCCAGGCTCAGCGCCTGGCGTTGCCAGTGCTGGTGATCGGGGGCGGCAGCAACCTGCTGCTGACGCGCGATATCGATGCGCTGGTCTTGCACATGGCCAGCCAGGGCCGCCGGGTGCTCAGTGATGACGGCGAGCATGTGGTGGTCGAAGCCGAGGCCGGCGAGCCCTGGCACCCGTTCGTGCAGTGGACCCTGGCGCAGGGTTTTTGCGGCTTGGAGAACCTCAGCCTGATCCCTGGTACCGTGGGCGCTGCACCCATGCAGAACGTGGGTGCCTACGGGGTGGAGATCAAGGATGTGTTCGTCGGCCTTACGGCCCTGGACCGCGAGACGGGCGAGCTGCGCGACTTCGCGCTGGCGGACTGTGCCTTCGGTTACCGCGACAGCGTATTCAAGCGTAACCCAGGCCGGTGGTTGATCCTGCGGGTGCGGTTTGCCTTGAGCCGTACCCTGCACGCGCACCTGGACTACGGCCCGGTCCGCCAGCGCCTGGCAGAGCAGGGCGTGACCGAACCGACGGCGCAGGCGATCAGCGATGCGATCTGCAGCATTCGCCGCGAAAAGCTGCCAGACCCGGCCGAGCTGGGTAATGCCGGGAGCTTCTTCAAGAACCCGGTGGTTTCGGCCGAATGCGTGGCGCGCATCCGTGCGCAGTACCCCGGCGTGGTCGCCTATCCGCAGGCTGACGGTCAGGTAAAGCTGGCCGCAGGCTGGTTGATCGAGCAGGCAGGCTGGAAGGGCTATCGCGAGGGTGATGCCGGGGTGCATCGCTTGCAGTCGCTGGTGCTGGTCAACCATGGCCAGGCGAGCGGGGCGCAGATGCATGCGCTGGCGCGACGGATCCAGGCCGATATCCTCGAACGGTTCGGGGTTGAGCTGGAGATGGAGCCTAACCTGTACTGAATTAGAGGGCGGTGCAGAACCTGTAGGAGCGGCCTTGTGTCGCGATGGGGCGCAAAGCGGCCCCAGGAATATTTGCATTGACGCTGAAATCTGGGGCCGCAACGCGCCCCATCGCGACACAAGGCCGCTCCTACAAAGGGCAGCGCCGGCGCTGACATAAAGTGATAGGCCAAGAAAAAGCCCCGCCAGTTCGCACTGGCGGGGCTTTTTCATTCAGCCTTGGCTATCAACCATGATGAGGCTTTTGCTCATCGGCGGTTTCCAGGGCTGGCTCTCCGGCGGCTGCAGCAGCTTCCTGCGCGGCTTTGGCGGCAGCCTCGGCCTCACGTTTGCGGCGGCGAACTTCACGCGGGTCATTCGGCGCACGGCCGTTGGCCAGCATGACAGTGGCAGGCTCTACCACAGCTGGGGCCGCGACCGGCGCAGGCTCGACAGCCACAGGTGCAGGCTCGGCCACTACTTCTGGCTGGGCTTCGGCAACCGGGGCAGGCTGTTCGGTAGCCGGCGCAGCCTCGACCACGGTCGGGGCCTGCTCGATTTCACCGGCTTCGACAGCTGGAGCTTCTACCGGAGCTTCGACAGCCACGGCCGGCTCGGCAACAGGCGCTTCTTCGACGACCGGTTGTGGCGCGACTTCGACCACTGGCTCGGCAGTTGCCTCGACCACGGCCACAGGCTCGCTGACCGGCTGCTCGACCACTGGGGCCACGGCCACTTCTTCAACCTTGGTGACAACTTCGACTTGCTCGAGCTTTTCAGCCTGCTCAACCGGCTGGGCGGCTTCGCTGTTGTCGGTTGCTGCAGCGGCAACGACGTCAGCGGTGGCGCGCTCGGCCTGTTGGTTGGCCTGGGCCTCGGCATCGCTGCTGATGTTGCTGGTAGCAACCGCTGCAGTTACAGCCAGGCCCGCCGCCAGTTCAGCACCCAGCTCGGTGGCCTGGTGCTGCTGTGGCTGCTCGTCGCTGCCTTCTTCTTCGCCGTCGATCAGCTCGCCATTGGCATTGCGCTGACGTTCACGACGGTTGCTGCGGCGACGCTGGCCACGCGAGCGGCGGCGCGGACGCTCGCCATCCGTGCCTTCCTGCTCGTCTTGCAGCTGTTCTTCGTTCGGCAGTTGCTCTTCGGCCAGCTCGGCAGCCTGTTCGGCCGCTTCTTCGGCAGCGCGCGGCTGACGCTCTTCACGGGGTGGGCGTGGGGCACGCTCTTCGCGCGGGGCACGTTCTTCACGTGGAGCACGTTCTTCGCGCGGAGCACGCTCTTCACGCGGGGCGCGTTCTTCACGCGGTGCACGCTCTTCACGGGCTACGCGCTCTTCACGCGGCTGGCGCTCTTCACGCTCGGCTGGCGGAGTGGCATCCAGCGGCTCGCGCAGTTCGCGCACGCGCTCTTCGCCACGGTTGCCACGGCGGTCTTCGCGTGGCTGGCGTGGGGCGCGTTCCTCACGTGGTGCACGCTCTTCGCGTGGTGCGCGCTCTTCACGTGGCGCACGTTCTTCACGCGGGGCGCGCTCTTCGCGTGGCGCACGTTCTTCACGCGCAGCGCGTTCCTCGCGTGGCTGACGCTCTTCGCGTGGTGCGCGTTCGGCACGCTCTTCACGTGGTTTACGCTCTTCGTCGCGGCGGCCATTGCGGTTGCGGCTTTGCTGACGGCCGTTGCGGCGTTCTTCGTTGCGTGGGCTGCGCTCGGCGGCCGGTTTCTCGGCGGCAGGGGCGACCGGGGCAGCGGCAGGCTCGTCCTTGCCGGCGAACAGGCTGACCAGCGACTTGACCAGGCCCTTGAACAGGCTTGGCTCCGGCGCGCTCGGCGCGGCGGCGGCGGCCGGTGCAGGCTGCTGCTCTTCGGCGGCGGCCGGTACCGGTGCATTGGCGCGGGCCGGGGCGGTTTTCACGGCCGCTTCCTGGCGAACCAGGGTACGGGTGGCAGTCGGTTGTGGTGCTTCTTCGGTTTCGCTGGCGGCGATTTCGTAGCTGGACTGGTTGTTCAGCACTTCCGGGTTGTCGTCGCGCAGGCGCTGGACTTCGAAGTGCGGGGTTTCCAGGTGATCGTTCGGCAGGATGATGATGCGCGCACGGGTGCGCAGCTCGATCTTGGTGATGGAATTACGCTTTTCGTTGAGCAGGAACGCTGCTACCGGGATTGGCACCTGGGCACGCACTTCGGCGGTGCGGTCTTTCAGGGCTTCTTCTTCGATCAGGCGCAGGATGGCCAGCGAGAGCGACTCGACGTCACGGATGATGCCGGTGCCGGAGCAACGTGGGCAGACGATGCCGCTGCTTTCACCCAGCGATGGGCGCAGGCGCTGACGGGACATTTCCAGCAGGCCAAAGCGCGAGATGCGGCCAACCTGCACGCGGGCGCGGTCGGCTTCCAGGCACTCACGCACGCGCTCTTCGACGGCGCGCTGGTTCTTGGCCGGGGTCATGTCGATGAAGTCGATGACGATCAGGCCGCCGATGTCACGCAGGCGCAGCTGGCGGGCGATTTCCTCGGCCGCTTCCAGGTTGGTCTGCAGGGCGGTTTCTTCGATGTCGCTGCCTTTGGTGGCGCGTGCCGAGTTGATGTCGATGGACACCAGGGCTTCGGTCGGGTCGATCACGATCGAGCCACCGGACGGCAGGTCGACCACGCGCTGGAAGGCGGTTTCGATCTGGCTTTCGATCTGGAAGCGGTTGAACAGCGGCACGCTGTCTTCGTAGAGCTTGACCTTGCTGGCGTACTGCGGCATCACCTGGCGGATGAAGGTCAGGGCTTCTTCCTGGGCGTCGATGCTGTCGATCAATACTTCGCCGATGTCCTGGCGCAGGTAGTCGCGGATGGCGCGGATGATGACGTTGCTTTCCTGGTAGATCAGGAACGGCGCGGCGCGGTCCAGGGACGCTTCCTTGATGGCGGTCCACAATTGCAGCAGGTAGTCCAGGTCCCACTGCATTTCTTCGCTGCTGCGGCCCAGGCCGGCAGTGCGCACGATCAGGCCCATGTCGCCCGGTACGGTCAGGCCGTTCAGGGCTTCGCGCAGTTCGTTGCGCTCTTCGCCTTCGATGCGGCGCGAGATGCCACCGGCGCGCGGGTTGTTGGGCATCAGTACCAGGTAGCGGCCGGCCAGGCTGATGAAGGTGGTGAGGGCGGCACCTTTGTTGCCACGCTCTTCCTTCTCGACCTGAACGATGACTTCCTGGCCTTCGCTGAGCACTTCCTTGATGTTTACCCGGCCTTCCGGGGTTTTCTTGAAGTATTCGCGGGAGATTTCTTTCAGCGGCAGGAAGCCGTGACGTTCGGAACCGAAGTCGACGAAGGCGGCTTCGAGGCTGGGTTCGATGCGGGTGATCTTGCCTTTGTAGATGTTGGCCTTTTTCTGCTCACGCGCGCCGGACTCGATGTCCAGGTCGTAGAGACGTTGGCCGTCCACCAGGGCTACACGCAACTCTTCGGGTTGAGTTGCGTTAATCAGCATTCTTTTCATGTTGTACCGTCGGTTTCCGGGCTGCCGGAAACGGCGTTCGGCACACACGACGTCTCATGGTCGGTGCCAAGGTGCGCAAAGGGTGGCCGGGCCACCCCCGTGTCGAGCAACGTTCGGCACCAGCCGGTTGCCCAGCCTGCCGTTGTCGCGACGACGCGTCCTGTTTGCTGCGGTGCCAACAAGGCCCCGGTGGCTTCGAATGGGTATCCGAATCAACCAAGCGGGCCGTGTGCACTCAGTCAGGAGGAGGAATCAACCGTCAGCCGTGGACGCCCGGGGGCATCTGTTCAGGACCTTATCCGCTCACCAGCCTTCAATCGGCTGCTGGCCGGACGCGGTGCTACACGGTCCGAGGGCTGTGCATCTCCACCCTGCACGTATCCCTGATAATTCGGGTGCTGCCGCGCGCTGAATCCGCAACGGGTTGCATTTTTCGCCAGCTTCGAATGGGAAGCTGACGCCATTACATGTCCAAGGCTGTTGTTTCCGGAGCATTCGCCTTGCGTTGCGTGGAAGCGACGGGGGCGGGCAGAGCTACAACGAAAAGAATCGGGTAAGCAGGTGAACAACCACACTTGTCGTTTTTTTTCGGTCTTCTCTACACAGCGCTGGTGGCGATTCCAGGCAATTCGGTAAACTGGCGAAAACCCCGTAGGACGGCCTCGCGTCCTGGAGAATTGCGTAGGTCAGCAACCGGCCCAGGGCCTGGTTTTGCTGGCCTGCCACTTTTGGCGGCGTTCGCGACTATAGCAGCAATGATTAAGTGCTTCAATTCCATAAAAAATTGTTATGATTCCCGCCATGACGACCAATACCCCTCCGACTTCCGGCGTACAGCTGATCGAAGTCGCGCCGGAGCTTGCCGGCCAACGCATCGACAATTTCCTCATCACGGCGCTCAAGGGCGTGCCCAAGACGCTGGTCTACCGCATCCTGCGCAAGGGTGAGGTGCGGGTCAACAAGGGCCGCGTGAAACCCGAGTACAAGATCCAGGCCGGCGATATCGTGCGGGTGCCGCCCGTCCGCCTGCCGGAGCGCGACGAGCCGGCACCGGTCGCCCAGGGGCTGTTGCAGCGCCTGGAGGCGGCCATCGTCTATGAAGACAAGGCGCTGATCGTGATGAACAAGCCGGCCGGCATCGCCGTGCATGGCGGTAGTGGCCTGAGCTTCGGCGTGATCGAGGCGCTGCGCCAGCTGCGCCCTGACGCCAAGGAGCTGGAGCTGGTGCATCGCCTGGACCGCGACACCTCCGGCCTGCTGATGATCGCCAAGAAGCGCAGCATGTTGCGCCACCTGCATGCGGCGCTGCGCGGTGATGGCGTGGACAAGCGCTACATGGCATTGGTGCGGGGCCACTGGCCCACGGCCAAGAAACAGGTCAACGCGCCCCTGCTCAAAAGCAACCTGCGCTCGGGCGAGCGTATGGTCGAGGTGAACGATGAGGGCAAGGAGGCGCTGACCCTGTTCCGCGTGCTGCGTCGCTTCGGCGATTTCGCCACCATTGTCGAGGCGCGGCCGATCACCGGGCGTACCCACCAGATTCGCGTGCATACCCTGCATGCCGGGCACATGATCGCCGGCGACAACAAATACGGCGACGAAGATTTCAGCCGCGAAATTCGCGAGTTGGGTGGCAAGCGCCTGTTCCTGCACGCCTACGCGCTGACCGTGCCGCTGCCGGACGGTGGCGAGCTCAAGCTTGAAGCGCCGGTGGACGAAGTCTGGGCCAAGACGGTGGAGCGGCTGAGTGCGCCGTGACCTATGAAAAAAGCTTATGAACTGCTGATCTTCGACTGGGACGGCACGCTGGCCGACTCCATCGGGCGCATCGTCGAGTCCATGAACGCGGCTGCCGTGCGTGCCGGTGAGGCGCAACGCAGTGATGATGCGATCAAGGGCATCATCGGCCTGGCCCTGGACGAGGCCATCCATACCCTGTACCCGCACCTGGAGCCCGTTCAGGTCGAAAGCTTCCGTCAGCACTACGCTGATATCTACACCGCCCTGGATCAGCAGCCTTCGCCGCTGTTCGAGGGGGTGAGCGAGTCGCTGGACGCCTTCCGCGCCGAGGGTTACCGCCTGGCGGTGGCCACCGGCAAGGCCCGTCGCGGCCTCGATCGGGTGCTCAAGGCCAACGGCTGGCAGGCGTTTTTCGACATTACCCGCGCCGCTGATGAAACCCGTGGCAAGCCACACCCGCTGATGCTCGAGGAAATTCTCGGCCATTGTGGTGTAGAACCGCAGCGTGCGCTGATGGTCGGAGATTCGGCATTCGACCTGCAAATGGCCAGCAATGCCGGCATGCATTCGGTGGCCGTGGGCTATGGTGCCATGTCGCTACAGGCGCTGGCCGAGTTCGGTCCGCAGTTATGCATCGAGCATTTTTCCCAGCTGCGCGAGTGGTTGGCTGGGGCCGCAATTCCACTTCCAAGGTAGGTGAGCATGGCAGACGAATGGAAAGCCCCCGAGGCCGAGCCCGGGGAGCGCGAAGAGCGCAAGAGCTGGCAACTGCTGGAAAAGACCCTGTTGGCCAGTGTGCAGGAGCAGCGCCGCTCACGGCGCTGGGGTATTTTTTTCAAGCTGCTGACCTTCGTTTACCTGTTCGGCATCATGGCGCTGTTCTCGCCGCTGATGGATATGGACAAGGCGGCCTCGCGCGGTGCCAGCCATACCGCACTGGTCGAGGTGCGTGGCGTGATTGCCGACCAGGAGGCAGCCAGCGCAGACAATATCGTCAAGAGCCTGCGTGAGGCCTTCAAGGACAGCAAGACCAAGGCGGTGGTAATGCGCATCAACAGCCCGGGTGGCAGCCCGGTGCAGGCCGGTTACGTGTACGACGAAATCCGCCGCCTGCGTGCCGAATACCCGGCCATCAAGCTGTACGCGGTAATCGCCGACCTGGGGGCGTCCGGTGCCTACTACATTGCCAGTGCGGCAGACGAGATCTACGCCGACAAGGCCAGCCTGGTCGGGTCCATCGGGGTAACGGCGGCCGGCTATGGCTTCGTCGGTACCATGGAAAAGCTGGGTGTCGAGCGCCGCGCCTACACCTCGGGTGAGCACAAGGCGTTCCTTGATCCGTTCTCGCCGGAAAAGCCCGAGGAGACGCGGTTCTGGCAAGGGGTGCTGGACACCACGCACAACCAGTTCATCGCCATGGTCAAGCAGGGCCGCGGCGAGCGCCTGAAAGACAAGGAGCACCCGGAGCTGTTCAGTGGCCTGGTGTGGTCGGGTGAACAAGCCAAGTCGCTGGGGCTGGTGGATGGGCTGGGCAGTGCCAGCTATGTGGCCCGCGAGATCGTGGGCGAGAAGGAGCTGGTGGACTTCACCGTGCAGGAATCGCCGTTTGACCGCTTCTCCAAGCGGGTCGGGGCCAGTGTGGCTGAGCACCTGGCCATGTGGATGGGCTTCCAGGGGCCACAGCTGCGCTGATAGCCTGTTCTGGCCCCATCGCCGGCAAGCCGGCTCCCACAGGCACCCCACAGTTCTCAAAACTTGTGCAGTACCTGTGGGAGCCGACTTGCCGGCGATGGGGCGCAAAGCGCCCCCAGGCCCTCAAGGAATCACCACCCCTTCCTTGGTCAGCATGTCCACCAGCCGAATCAACGGTAGCCCGATCAGGCTGGTGGCGTCGCAGCCATGGGTGCTCTGAAACAAACTCACCCCCAACCCCTCCGCCTTGAAGCTGCCGGCGCAGTCCAGCGGCTGCTCCGCAGCGACATAGCGCTCCACCTGCTCGGGGCTCAGTTCGCGCAAGGTCACGGTAAACGGTATGCAATCAACCTGGCATTGGCCGGTGGCGCTGTTAAGCAGTGCCAGCCCGGTCAGGAAGCACACCTGCTGCCCGCTGCACGCCAGCAGTTGTTCGCACGCGCGCTCGAAGGTCTGCGGCTTGCCCAGCACCTGTTCGCCCAGCACCGCCACCTGGTCCGAGCCGATGATCAGGTGCCCGGGGTGGTTGCCCGCCAGCGCCTCGGCCTTCTGCCTGGCCAGGCGCTGCACCAGTTCTGGTGCTGGCTCGCCGGCGTGGCGCTGCTCGTCTATGTCGGGGCTTGCCCAGGTGAAAGGCAGCTGCAGGCGGGCGAGCAGTTCGCGGCGATAGGCAGAGCTGGAAGCCAGTAACAGAGGAAGCATGGTAGACTCCTGATTCAGTTGAACAAATTCTATCACGCACGATGCCGCCTAATTTCCTTTGACAGGGGCGGGGGGCATCCCTATTATGCTGCGCCTATGTTGAATGACCCGATTCCACCTCACGTTGACCCGCGCAAATTAGCCGATCGTGGCGTAACCCTTAACGGTTCGCTGCAGCTCGCTGATTTGGAAAGACTCTGCGACCCGCTTTCCGACAATGTCGGTACGGTGCAGGCGAAGTTCGATTTTGAACGAGATGAACAGCACGTGGTGGTTATCCACAGCGAGCTGGACGTCGAAGTCAAAATGGTTTGCCAGCGTTGTCTTGAGCTGGTCACCCTGCCGATCCATAGCGAATGCACTTACGCTGTGGTGAAGGAGGGTGCGAATACCCAGTCGTTGCCGAAAGGCTATGACGTGCTGGAACTGGGCGAAGATCCTTTGGATCTGCAGGCATTGATCGAGGAGGAGCTTCTGCTCGCCCTGCCAATCGTGCCTGCTCATCATCCGGAAGAATGCCAGCAGCCGGCGGGCGCAGACGAGCCCGAATCGAGCAAGGACGAGGTATCGCGGTCCAACCCGTTCAGTGTTTTGGCGCAGTTAAAGCGTGACCCAAACGTTTAGGAGTTAATCAATTATGGCTGTTCAGCAGAACAAAAAATCCCGCTCTGCCCGTGACATGCGCCGTTCGCACGACGCTCTGTCGGAAAACGCGCTGTCGGTAGACAAGTCCACCGGTGAAGTCCACCTGCGCCACCACGTTTCGCCAGAAGGCGTATACCGTGGTCGCAAAGTGGTCGACAAGGGCGCTGACGAGTAATCCTTGTCCGCTCAGGTCATCGCGATCGACGCAATGGGCGGGGACTTCGGTCCCCGCAGCATTGTTCAGGCTAGCATTGCCTGCCTTTCCGCTACCCCCTCGTTGCACCTGACCCTCGTCGGTCAACCCTCCCTCCTGGAAGATCTTGTCAGCGGCCTTGCGGCTGCGGATCGCGCGCGCCTGCAAATCGTCGCCGCCAGTGAAGTGGTCGGCATGGACGAGCGGCCATCCCAAGTGCTGCGTGGCAAGCCGGACTCGTCCATGCGCATCGCCCTGGAACTGGTGCGTGATGGCAAGGCCCAGGCCTGCGTCAGTGCCGGCAACACTGGCGCGCTGATGGCATTGTCACGCTTCGTGCTCAAGACCCTGCCGGGTATCGACCGCCCGGCCATGGTGGCGGCGATCCCGACCCAGGCCGGTTACTGCCAGTTGCTCGACCTGGGCGCCAATGTCGATTGCAGTGCCGAAAACCTGTACCAGTTCGCCGTGATGGGGTCGGTGGCCGCCCAGGCCCTGGGTGTTCACCGCCCGCGGGTGGCGTTGCTGAACATCGGTACCGAGGACATCAAGGGCAACCAGCAGGTCAAGTTGGCGGCAAGCCTGTTGCACAATGCCCGCGGGCTCAACTATGTGGGCTTTGTCGAAGGTGACGGGCTCTACCGTGGCGAGGCGGATGTGGTGGTGTGCGACGGCTTCGTTGGCAATATTCTGCTCAAGTCCAGCGAGGGCCTGGCCACCATGATCGGTGCGCGGATCGAGCAATTGTTCAAGGGCGGGTTGCTGGCGCGGGCCGCTGGAGCCGTGGCCATGCCCCTGCTCAAGCGCCTGCAGGCCGACCTGGCGCCGGCGCGGCACAATGGCGCGAGTTTCCTGGGTTTGCAGGGTATCGTCATCAAGAGCCATGGCTCTGCGGGCGTTCAGGGGTTCCAGAGTGCCATCCAGCGGGCGTTGATCGAGATTCAGGAGAATCTGCCGCAGCGTTTGCACGGGCGTTTGGAGGACCTGCTGCTTTAGCCTGCGACGGGGCCCGGGCAGGCAAACAAAGACCTTAGGCATATCCCCGATGAAGTGCTTAAATGTGACCGCTTGGTCTGCGTCTTCATCCAAGCTTTCAGATTCCGCGCCTGGCCCAAGGCCTGGCGTACCCTATCCGACGACAAGATCATAAGGGCTTGTTCAATGTCTGCATCTCTCGCATTCGTCTTTCCCGGTCAAGGTTCCCAGTCGCTGGGCATGCTCGCCGAGCTCGGCGCCGAGAAGCCAGTGATCATCGAAACCTTCAAGGAAGCTTCTGAAGCTCTCGGTTACGACCTGTGGAAGCTGGTTCAGGAAGGTCCGGAAGAGCAACTCAACCAGACTGACAAGACGCAGCCGGCGATCCTCGCCGCGTCCATCGCGCTGTGGCGTCTGTGGCTGGAAGAGGGCGGTGCCACGCCAGCTTTCGTGTCCGGTCATAGCCTGGGTGAATACAGCGCCCTGGTCGCTGCCGGCAGCATCAGCCTGAAAGACGCTGTGCGCCTGGTCGAGCGCCGTGGCCAGCTGATGCAGGAAGCGGTACCTGCCGGGCACGGGGCCATGGCCGCCATCCTCGGCCTCGACGACGCTGTGGTCGTGGAGCTGTGCGCCGAAGCGGCTGAAGATGAAGTGGTCAGTGCCGTCAACTTCAACTCGCCAGGGCAGGTGGTCATCGCCGGCAACAAGGCGGCGGTCGACCGCGCCATGGAGCTGTGCAAGGCCAAAGGCGCCAAGCGCGCCCTGCCGCTGGCCGTCAGCGTGCCTTCGCACTGCGCCCTGATGAAGCCGGCTGCCGAGCGCTTTGCCGATGCGGTCAACGCCATCGAGTGGAAGGCCCCGCAGATCCCGGTGGTGCAGAACGTCACCGCCGCCATCGCGGCCGACCTCGATGCCCTCAAGCAGGACCTGCTGGCGCAGCTGTACCAGCCGGTACGCTGGGTTGAGTGCGTGCAGGCCCTGGCGGCCAATGGTGCAGTCAATCTGGTCGAGTGCGGCCCGGGCAAAGTCCTGGCTGGCCTGAACAAGCGTTGCGCCGATGGCGTGACCACTTACAACCTCAATACCCCTGACGCCGTTGCCGCCACCCGCGCGGCACTGGCCTGATTTGGAGAAGCTTGCATGAGCCTGCAAGGTAAAGTTGCACTGGTCACTGGCGCCAGCCGTGGCATTGGCCAGGCCATCGCCCTGGAACTGGGCCGCCAGGGCGCAACCGTGATTGGTACCGCCACTTCGGCCTCCGGCGCCGAGCGTATCGCCACCACCCTGAAAGAGCACGGTATCACCGGCACCGGCATGGAACTGAACGTGACCAGCGCCGAGTCGGTTGACGCGGTACTGGCTGCCATTGGCGAGCAGTTCGGCGCCCCGGCCATTCTGGTCAACAACGCCGGCATCACCCGGGACAACCTCATGCTGCGCATGAAAGACGACGAATGGTTCGACGTGATCGACACCAACCTGAACAGCCTCTACCGTCTGTCCAAGGGCGTGCTGCGTGGCATGACCAAGGCCCGTTGGGGTCGTATCATCAGCATCGGCTCGGTCGTCGGTGCCATGGGTAACGCTGGCCAGGCCAACTATGCGGCTGCCAAGGCCGGGCTGGAAGGCTTCAGCCGCGCCCTGGCGCGTGAAGTCGGTTCGCGTGGCATTACCGTCAACTCGGTGACCCCTGGTTTCATCGATACCGACATGACCCGCGAACTGCCTGAAGCGCAGCGCGAAGCCCTGCAAACCCAGATTCCACTGGGCCGCCTGGGGCAGGCCGACGAAATTGCCAAGGTGGTTTCGTTCCTGGCTTCGGACGGTGCAGCCTATGTAACCGGTGCAACCGTGCCGGTCAACGGCGGGATGTACATGTAACCCTGCAACTCAATGTGACGGATTTCGTAAAAAAAGAGTCATACTGCGAGCCTAAAATCCGTTATAAAGCTGCAATCAGATTCCAGACAGCGGGTGCGGTGACTAGCCTGAAGGCAGGTTCAGCTTGAAAAGCGAACGTCTTTCTATAAAATTAGCCACCGGCCAGCTGCCTGCATATATCCATTAGGAGTGAAAACTAGGTATGAGCACCATCGAAGAACGCGTCAAGAATATCGTCGCCGAGCAACTGGGCGTCAAGGCAGAAGAAGTGACTGCTGAGAAGTCCTTCGTGGATGACCTGGGTGCCGATTCGCTTGACACCGTTGAACTGGTGATGGCTCTGGAAGAGGAATTCGAGACCGAAATCCCTGACGAAGAAGCCGAGAAGATCACTACCGTTCAAGCTGCTATCGACTACGTCAAGAACCACCAGGCTTAAGACGTTACCGTCGACGCTACTTGTCGGGGAAAACCGCACTGCCTTCGCTGGCGTGCGGTTTTTTCTTTGCGAGCGCCGCGTATTGTCCAGGCCGCCTCGTTCACCGCGCACCAAGAGCCTGTTGCCATTTCATTCCAGCGCTTGAATGCAATGCCAAGAGACTCTGTTATTAGAAAAGGAGAGTACTGTGTCGCGTAGACGCGTCGTGGTCACCGGTATGGGTATGCTGTCGCCACTGGGTACCGATGTACCGAGCACCTGGCAGGGCATTCTGGCTGGCCGCAGTGGCATCGGTCCGATCGAACACACGGACCTGTCTGCCTACTCCACCCGTTTTGGCGGCTCGGTGAAAGGCTTCGAGGTGGAGCAGTACCTGTCGGCCAAAGAGGCCCGCAAACTCGACCTGTTCATCCAGTACGGCCTGGCGGCCGGGTTCCAGGCGGTGCGTAATGCCGGCCTGGAAGTCACCGACGCCAACCGCGAGCGCATCGGCGTGGCCATGGGGTCGGGGATCGGTGGCCTGACCAACATCGAAGAAACCAGCCGCACCCTGCATGACTCGGGGCCGCGTCGCATTTCGCCATTCTTCGTGCCGGGCTCGATCATCAACATGATCTCGGGTTTCCTGTCGATCCACCTGGGCCTGCAGGGCCCCAACTACGCCATTGCCACGGCCTGCACCACCGGCACCCATTGCATCGGCATGGCCGCGCGCAATATCGCCTACGGTGAAGCCGACGTAATGATTGCCGGCGGCGCCGAAATGGCCGCTTGCGGGCTGGGCATGGGTGGCTTCGGTGCTTCGCGCGCGCTGTCCACCCGCAACGACGAGCCTGCCCGCGCCAGCCGCCCATGGGACAAAGGCCGCGACGGTTTCGTGCTGTCCGACGGTGCCGGTGCCTTGGTGCTCGAAGAACTGGAGCATGCCCAGGCCCGTGGGGCGACCATCTATGCCGAGTTGATCGGTTTTGGCATGAGCGGCGACGCCTATCACATGACCTCGCCACCAGACTCCGGTGAAGGCGCTGCGCGCTGCATGGCCAACGCCCTGCGCGATGCTGGCATCCAGCCGGAACACGTGAGCTACATCAACGCTCATGGCACTTCGACCCCCGCGGGCGACATTGCCGAGGTGGCGGCGATCAAGCGCGTATTCGGCGACCACGCCTACAAGCTGGCAGTCAGCTCGACCAAGTCGATGACCGGCCACCTGCTGGGGGCGGCTGGCGCGGTAGAAGCGATCTTCAGTGTGCTGGCGATCAACAGCCAGATGGCGCCCCCGACCATCAACCTGGACGAACCGGACGAGGGTTGCGACCTGGACTTCGTGCCGCACCAGGCGCGCAGCATGCCGATCGATGTGGTGTTGTCGAACTCGTTCGGCTTTGGTGGCACCAACGGCTCGCTGGTGTTCCGCCGGTTCGCCGGTTGATGCTCAGCTGGATCGACGGCCAGCCCGCGACTGCGCTCAATCTGCAGAACCGCGGGCTGGCTTACGGCGATGGTCTTTTCGAAACCATCGCCGTTCGGCATGGCCGGCCCAGCCTTCTGGATGGCCATCTCGCTCGCCTGGCGCTGGGTTGCCAGCGGCTGGCGATTGGCGCCGACCTGGCGCAGGTGCGTGAGGAATTGCTGCGCTACGCCGGCCAGCTCGGCGACGGGGTAGCCAAACTCATCCTCACCCGTGGCGACAGCCAGCGTGGTTACGCGCCGGTTGCCGATGCCGTGCCCCGGCGTATCCTGCAGGGCGGCCCATTACCCAGCTATCCTGTTGCCCATGCCGAGCAGGGCGTACGCTTGTTCCCCTGCCAGACACGGCTTGGGGAACAACCGTTGCTGGCCGGGCTCAAACACCTCAACCGCCTTGAGCAGGTGCTGGCCCGTGCCGAATGGCAGGACAGTGACCATGCCGAGGGCCTGATGTGTGACGGGCAAGGCCGGGTGATCGAAGGGGTATACAGCAATCTGTTCCTGGTGCGCGACGGCGTGCTTTTTACTGCCGACCTCAGCCGTTGTGGCGTGGCCGGGGTCATGCGCGGTGCCTTGCTCGAACAGGCGCGCTTGCAGGGTATTACGGCCAACGTCTGCGACCTGCCGTATGGTGCGCTGGAGCAGGCCGATGAAGTATTTGTTTGCAACAGCGTCTATGGCGTGTGGCCCGTGCGCGGGCTTGCCGCGTTAAACTGGTCGCCGGGCCCGCTTACCCGAAAACTGCAGGCCGTTGCCCGTACGTTACTGGAAACCTGAATTCGTGAGACGTAAATTCCTGCTGCTGCTGGAAATGGGTCTGATCCTCGCCGGTCTGGCGCTAGGCTGGTCGGCCTGGAAAATCAACTCGGTCCTGGAGCAGCCACTGCATGTCACGCAGGAACGCCTGCTCGACGTGCCCAATGGCACCACCCCCAACCGCATGTTCTACCGCATGCAAACCGAAGGGCTGCTCGACGACGCCGTCTGGTTGCGCCTGTACTGGCGTTTCAACATGGCCGGTACCCCGCTGCACACCGGCGAATACCGCCTCACCCCTGGCATGACCGTCGAGCAACTGTTCGACGCCTGGCGCCGGGGCGACGTGGTGCAATACAACCTGACCCTGGTCGAGGGCTGGACTTTCCGCCAGCTGCGCGCGGCCGTGGCCAAGCATGAAAAGCTCAAGCACACCCTGGATGGCCTGTCGGACGCCGAGGTCATGGACAAACTCGGCCATACCGGTGTGTTCCCTGAGGGCAGGTTCTTCCCCGATACCTACCGCTTCGTGCGCGGCATGAGCGACGTCGAATTGCTGCAGCAGGCCTACATGCGCCTGGAAGAAGTGCTGGCCAAGGAATGGGCCGAGCGCGCCACCGACCTGCCGTACCGCGATCCCTACCAGGCGCTGATCATGGCTTCGCTGGTGGAGAAGGAAACCGGCATCCCCCAAGAGCGCGGGCAGATCGCCGGGGTGTTCGTGCGGCGTTTGCGCCTGGGCATGATGCTGCAGACCGATCCGACGGTTATCTACGGGATGGGTGAGCGCTATAACGGCAAGATCACCCGTGCCGACCTGCGTGAGCCTACGCCCTACAATACCTACACCATCACTGGCCTGCCGCCCACGCCGATTGCCATGGTCGGCCGCGAGGCGATTCACGCGGCGCTTAACCCGGCCGATGGCACCAGCCTGTACTTCGTCGCCCGTGGCGACGGCAGCCATGTGTTCTCCGACGACCTCAACGATCACAACTCGGCGGTGCGGGAGTTTCAGCTCAAGCGGCGGGCAGACTATCGCTCCAGCCCCGCGCCGCAGCAGCCGGCAAAGCCGGGCGCCGACGACGCTGCGCCAGCCGCCGGCGAAGAGCAGCCGGTACCCGATGAGCCGGCTGCGCAGCCGGCGCCGGCCGCTCCCGCCGGTGATGCCCAGGCGGCCGAGCCGGCAACGCCTGACGAACAAGATTAAGGACTGCCTGTGAGCGGCTTGTTTATTACTTTGGAAGGCCCCGAAGGCGCGGGCAAAAGCACCAACCGCGACTACCTGGCGGCGCGCTTGCGCGAGCATGGCCTGGATGTGGTGCTGACCCGTGAGCCAGGTGGCACGCCGCTGGCCGAGAAGGTGCGTGAGCTGCTACTGGCCCCCAGCGATGAACCCATGGCAGCCGACACCGAACTGCTGCTGGTGTTCGCTGCCCGCGCCCAGCACCTGGCCCAGGTGATCCGCCCGGCGCTGGCCCGTGGCGCTGTGGTGTTGTGCGACCGGTTTACCGATGCCACGTATGCCTACCAGGGCGGCGGCCGCGGCCTGTCGGTCGAGCGTATCGCCACCCTGGAGCAATTCGTCCAGGGCGACCTTCGCCCGCAGCTGACCCTGGTGTTCGACCTGCCGGTCGAAGTCGGTTTGGCCCGTGCCGCTGCGCGCGGTCGCCTCGACCGCTTCGAGCAGGAAGGCCAGGCGTTTTTCCAGGCTGTGCGCCAGGCCTACCTGCAGCGCGCCCAGCGCGAACCGCAGCGTTACAGCCTGCTGGATGCCGCACAGCCGCTCGCAGCCGTGCAGCGTGCTATCGATGCGCTGTTGCCGGCCATCGTGGAGCGTTGCCGTGGCTGAGGCCTACCCATGGCAGCAGGCGCTCTGGCAGCAATTGGCCGGGCGCAGTCAGCATGCCCATGCCTACCTGCTGCACGGGCCGCAGGGCATTGGCAAGCGGGCCATGGCCGAGCGCCTGATGGCCCGCCTGTTGTGCCAGCAGCCGCAAGGCCTGGATGCCTGCGGCACCTGCAAATCCTGCCTGCTGCTGAAGGCCGGTAGCCACCCTGACAACTACATCCTTGAGCCCGAAGAGGCCGATAAGCCGATCAAGGTCGACCAGGTCCGTGAGCTGGTGGCCTTCGTGGTGCAGACGGCGCAGTTGGGTGGGCGCAAGGTGGTGTTGATCGAGCCGGTCGAAGCCATGAACGTCAATGCTTCCAACGCACTGTTGAAAAGCCTTGAGGAGCCTTCCGGCGACACCGTGTTGCTGCTGGTCACGCACCAGCCCAGCCGGCTGCTGCCGACCATCAAGAGCCGTTGTCAGCAGGTAGCCTGCCCCCAGCCAAACCTGGCCCAGAGCCAGGCCTGGTTGGCCGCGGCGTTGCCTGATATGGACGAGGCCGAGCGCGACGAATTGCTGAGTTTGGCCGCCGGCTCGCCGCTGATGGCGATCAGCCTGCAGGCGCAGGGTGTGCGTGAGCAGCGTGCGCTGGTTACTGACGGGGTGAAGAAGTTGCTCAAGCAACAGCAATCGCCCAGCCAGCTGGCTGAAGCCTGGAAGGCTGTGCCGATGTTGAGGGTATTCGACTGGTTCTGCGATTGGGCGCACCTCATTCTGCGCTACCAGTTGACCCAGGACGAGGAGGGGTTAGGCTTGGCCGATATGCGCAAGGTGGTGCAGTACCTGGCGCAGAAAAGCCGCCAGGCCAAGGTGCTGGAGGTGCAGGCGTGGATCCTCGAACAGCGCCAGAAGGTGCTGGGTAAGGCCAACCTCAATCAAACCCTGTTGCTCGAATCGCTGCTGGCCCATTGGCTGCAACTGCCGGGCGCCCGCTGATTTCCCATTTTCCATGTGTGCCGCTATCCCATGCTCGTAGACTCCCATTGCCACCTTGACCGTCTTGACCTCAGTGCCCATCAGGGCTCGCTCGATGCTGCGCTGCAGGCGGCGCGTGATCGCGGGGTGGGGCATTTCCTGTGCATCGGCGTCAGTGCCGAAAACGCCGGCGCGGTAAAGGCGTTGAGCGAGCAGTACGCGGATGTCGACTGCTCGGTCGGTGTACACCCGCTGGACCTGGCGCCGGGCGAAACCCCGGCGCTGGAATGGCTACTGCGCGAACTGGCCCACCCGCATGTGGTGGCCATTGGCGAAACCGGGCTGGATTACCACTACGAGCCAGAAGCCGCTGAATTGCAGCAGGCCTCGTTCCGCCTGCACCTGGAGGCTTCGCGGCAGACCGGCAAGCCAGTGATCGTGCATACCCGGGCGGCGCGTGCCGATACCCTGGCACTGCTGCGCGAGGCCAATCTGCCGCAGGCTGGCGTGCTGCACTGCTTTACCGAAGACTGGGACATGGCCAAGGCGGCGCTGGACCTGGGCTATTACATATCGCTGTCTGGCATCGTTACCTTCCGCAATGCCGATGCCCTGCGGGAGGTGGCGCGGCAAGTGCCGGTCGACCGTTTGTTAGTAGAGACCGATTCGCCGTACCTGGCGCCAATTCCGTATCGCGGCAAGCCGAACCTGCCGCAATATGTACGGGAAGTGGCGGAGTATGTGGCTTCGCTGCGCGGGGCCAGTTATGGGCAATTGGCTGAGCAGACAACGGCTAACTTCAAGCGGTTGTTTCCGTTGGCGCGGGTGGGTTGATTCATTGGCGTTGAAGGTTGTGTGAGGGCCATGAGGTGCCTGCCACAACAAATTCAGCGCCTGTGAGATCGAACACCTTCGCCCCGCATACCATCCCCAAAACCCCACCTCCAACGCATATCCGCCGCAAACACACAAAAAAAACCCGGGTTCTGGGGGAGGAATCCGGGTTAAGACCATTAGGAGTAAAACAAAGGTACGCGGTCCCTGAGCACCTTTATCGGCGCGCCGCTAGGGGGGATGCGCCGCGCCAACACTTCTAGTATTGGCCAGGTTTGGCGGCCTGCCAGTGGCTATTGGTCGTTTTTTAAACAGATTTGGAATACGCCCGCGTCTGGTTCCTCCCGCAGCGTATGGTCGAGAGCATTCTGAAACACAGCCATGCTCGGAAGATCCGTGCAATTTCCCGCAAGTTAGGCATAATAAACCGCTTCGATTGTCATCCAGTCCTTCCCATGCAGAAAGAACCTCGTAAGGTCCGTGAGTTTCGCCGTCGCGAACAGGAAATCCTCGATACCGCGCTCAAGCTGTTTCTCGAGCAAGGTGAAGACAGCGTCACCGTCGAGATGATCGCCGACGCCGTGGGCATCGGCAAAGGCACGATCTACAAGCACTTCAAGTCCAAGGCCGAAATCTACCTGCGCCTGATGCTCGACTACGAGCGCGACCTGAACGGGTTGCTGCACTCGGCCGACGTCGACCGTGACAAAGAGGCCCTGTCGCGTGCCTATTTCGAATTCCGCATGCGTGACCCTCAGCGTTACCGGCTGTTCGACCGCCTGGAAGAGAAGGTGGTCAAGGGCAACCAGGTGCCGGAAATGGTCGAACAGTTGCACAGCATCCGTGCCTCCAACTTCGACCGCCTCACCCAGCTGATCAAGGGCCGCATCAGCGAGGGCAAGCTCGAAGACGTGCCTCCTTACTTCCATTACTGCGCCGCCTGGGCACTGGTGCATGGTGCCGTTGCGCTGTACCACTCACCGTTCTGGAGCAATGTGCTGGAAGATCAGGAAGGCTTCTTCCAGTTCCTGATGGACATCGGCGTGCGCATGGGCAACAAGCGCAAGCGCGACCCGGAGCCGTCCCACTGAGCTACGCCCCACCGGCTATGTGTACAGGGCTTGCAAAAACCTGATTTATGAGTCAGCTTTTGCCGGCCCTTCTATCCATGCCGGAGTCATCCATGATCGTCGATCGTCAAGGCAGGCGGTTTCGTAACCTGCGTGTCAGCCTGACGGCTGCCTGCAATTACGCCTGTACCTATTGCGTGCCCGACGGCAAGCGCCTGGTGGCGGCGCAGGATGAGCTTTCGGCAGACGCACTGGCGCGTGGCGTGGCCTACCTGATTGAAGCAGCCGGCATCGAGCGCTTGCGTATCACCGGTGGTGAACCGCTGGTCAGTCCGCGCCTGGATCCCTTTCTCGCCGCGGTGGCCAAGCTCGGCCTCGAGGATATTTCGCTGACTACCAATGGTCAGCTGCTAGGCCGTAAGTTGCCGCAATTGCAGGCAGCCGGAATTCGCCGGCTGAATGTTTCGCTCGACACCCTGGATCCGTTGACGTTTCGCCAGATCGCCCGCGGCGGCGACCTGGCCACGGTGCTGGCGGCGATGGAGCGGGCTCGCGCCATGGGCATGCAGATCAAAGTGAACATGGTGCCGATGCGCGGGCAAAACCTCGACCAGGTGCTGCCGTTGCTGGATTACTGCATGGCGCGGGGCTTTGAGTTGCGTTTCATCGAACTGATGCGCATGGGCCACCTGGCGCGTGATCACTCTGCTTTCCTGCGGCAATTCGTCAGCCTCGATGACCTGCTCACGCTGATCGGCGGTCAGCATGCCCTCGCCCGTGTCGCTGCGCCGGTGGACGCCACCGCCATGCGCTATCAGATCCCCGGCAAGGGGCACTTCGGCGTCATCGCCAATGAGAGCGTGCCGTTCTGCCGCACGTGCTCGCGGCTACGGCTGTCGTCCACAGGTTGGCTGCATGGCTGCCTGTCGTCGGGCAATCGTCATTTCGTTGGCGACCTTCTGGAGAAACCACGTCACCAAGCCTTGCCGGCGCTGCAGCGGTTACTGGTCAAGGCGCTGGCAGACAAACAGGCATTGGCGTTTTCCGGCGGCGTGACGGTGATGAAGGTAATCGGCGGCTGAAGCTGGCGCAAAAGCTGCATCCGCCGGCTATTCGCCGGTTTTTCGTCGCCGGTCACTGGAGGAAAGATGCGTAGCCTGGTCTTGCTGCTGGCGCTGATGGCGTTGGGCGGTTGCATGAATGTCAGCGATATGGGCGAGGGCGTCCGCTATCACATGAGCGACGCAGGGCTGCTGGACCATAGCGAAACCCGGCGCACGCTGTCGATTCGCCTGCAGCCCGACTCGTTCATCTTCATAGGGCAGGGCGCATTCGTGCCGCCTGGCAAGGGCCCGGTACCCCGGCAGAATGCAGTGGCCGAGCAGGCGTTCAAGAGTTTCGTCGAGTATTTCCCGCTGGTACGCCGCGCCCAAGGCCCGCTGGGCCTGGAAGAGGCCATTGCGCAGGCCCGTTCGGTCGGTGCCGACTATGTGCTGTATACCCGCTTCGCCCGCACCGACGACCGCATCGGCAATGGTGACGAGTGGTACGACGAGCAAGCCGTCGACCGCCTGGGCTGGGACAGCGGCGTGGTGCAGATGATGCTGATCGAAACCAATACCCGTTACCTGATCGATACCGCTCGCATCAAGAGCCGTGGCGGTTTGTTGACGTTCCACGACAAAACCCCCGAGGATTTGCTTGCCGCACCGATGCGCGAGTACGCTCGTAGCCTTCTGGGCATGAGTGAGTGAGGCGAGTGTGATGAGCGACACCGGTAAGGCCAACGACCTGCTGGCGCAGATCCCCAAGGCCAAGGGCCTGCCACCGGTCCACCTGTGGAACCCCGATTTCTGCGGTGACATCGACATGCGTATCGCCCGCGATGGCACCTGGTATTACCTGGGCACGCCCATCGGCCGCAAACCGATGGTGCGGCTGTTCTCGAACATCCTGCGCCGCGATGGTGACGATTACTTCCTGATTACCCCGGTGGAAAAGGTGGGCATCCAGGTAGACGATGCGCCGTTCGTGGCAGTGGCGCTGGAGGTGCAAGGGCAGGGCGAGCAGCAGGTGCTGCGCTTTACCAGCAATGTCGAGGATCAGGTCGAGGCCGGCCCGGCCAATCCGCTACGGGTAGTCACCGATCCGGTGACGCAAGAGCCGTCGCCGTACGTGCTGATGCGCAGCAACCTCGAGGCATTGATACACCGTAATGTGTTCTACCAGATGGTGGAGTTGGCGGTGCCGCGCGAGATCGACGGTGAGCAATGGCTGGGCGTTTGGAGCGGTGGCGAGTTCTACCCGATTGGGCGCAGCAGCTGATTGCATTGTGCGTGCGTCGCCGGCTTCGCAGCAAACGAAAAAGCCCCCGGCTGCTTTCACAGCCGGGGGCTTTTTCAATGTTTGGCTCCGCGACCTGGACTCGAACCAGGGACCCAATGATTAACAGTCATTTGCTCTACCGACTGAGCTATCGCGGAATCTGCGCACATCATACTGATCGCCAGGGGGAAGTCAAGCCACCCCCTGCCAAATCAAGCAGTTACAACACTTGCACGATCGCCTTGGTGACGACATGGATGTTGCTCTGGTTCAGCGCAGCCACAGCGATGCGGCCAGTGTCCAGCGCATAGATGCCAAAGTCGTTCTTCAACCGGGCGACCTGCTCTACGCTCAGGCCCGAGTAGGAGAACATGCCGACCTGGCGACCGACGAAGCTGAAATCGCGGTTGGCACCGTATTCGGCCAACAGCGCGACCATCTGCTTGCGCATGCCGTGGATGCGTTCGCGCATTTCGGCCAGTTCGGTTTCCCACATCTGGCGCAGCTCGGCGCTGTTCAGCACGGTAGCGACGATGGTTGCGCCGTGGGTGGGCGGGTTGGAATAGGTGGTGCGGATCACGCGCTTGACCTGCGACAGCACGCGGGTGCTTTCGTCTTTGGAGGCGGTAACCACCGACAGCGCACCCACGCGCTCGCCGTACAGCGAGAACGACTTGGAGAATGAGCTGGATACGAAGAACTCCAGGCCCGACTCGGCGAACAGGCGGACCGCGAAGGCGTCTTCGGCAATGCCGTCACCAAAGCCTTGGTAGGCCATGTCGAGGAACGGCACGTGGCCTTTGGCCTCGACCACTTCCAGCACGTTTTTCCAGTCGTCCAGGCTCAGGTCGACGCCCGTCGGGTTGTGACAGCAGGCGTGCAGCACCACGATCGAGCCGGAGGGCAGGGCGTTGAGGTCTTCGAGCATGCCGGCGCGGTTGACGTCGTTGCTCGGGGCGTCGTAGTAGCGGTAGGTCTGCACCGGGAAACCGGCCGACTCGAACAGGGCGCGGTGGTTTTCCCAGCTTGGGTCGCTGATGGCCACCACGGCGTTTGGCGAGATCCGCTTGAGGAAGTCGGCACCGATTTTCAGTGCGCCAGTACCACCGACGGCCTGCACGGTGACCACGCGGCCGGCGGCCAGCAGTGGCGATTCGGCACCGAACAGCAGCTTTTGCACGGCCTGGTCGTAGGTGGCGATACCATCGATCGGCAGGTAGCCGCGCGAGGCATGCTGGGCTGCACGCTGGGTCTCGGCTTCGATCACGGCGCGCAGCAGCGGAATGCGGCCTTCCTCATTGCAGTACACGCCAACACCCAGGTTGACCTTGTCGGTACGTGGGTCGGCATTGAATGCTTCGTTGAGGCCCAGGATAGGGTCGCGGGGTGCCAGCTCGACAGCGGAAAACAGGCTCATTGTTACTTCGGCTCTGATTGGAGAGTGATAGGGCGTACACGCTCCAGCCGAATGCACTGAAGCGGTGCACAAACGGGGAGTCAGTATAGTGATACCGACCGGTGACCGCGACACTCTGGCGCGGCTTTTCCGGGTATTTGCGCAAATATTTTTTGACCATCGGTCTGATTGCCCGGTCAACCGTAATACCTGGTTGTGGCTGTGCCTTGAAAGCCCCCCCTTGCGGGCGCATTTGGGTATAGACTACTGGCTAAATTTACAGTTGCTGCAGCACCGCGAGGTCCGTCATGTCCGAGTTCCAGCTCGTTACCCGTTTCCAGCCTGCCGGCGACCAGCCCGAGGCGATCCGCCAGATGGTCGAGGGCATCGAGGCCGGGCTGTCGCACCAGACGCTGCTGGGGGTGACCGGTTCGGGCAAGACGTTCAGCATTGCCAACGTGATCCAGCAGGTTCAGCGCCCGACCCTGGTGCTGGCGCCGAACAAGACCCTGGCCGCGCAGCTGTACGGTGAGTTCAAGGCGTTTTTCCCCAATAACGCGGTGGAGTACTTCGTCTCCTACTACGACTATTACCAGCCGGAAGCCTATGTACCGTCGTCGGACACCTTCATCGAGAAGGATGCATCGATCAACGACCATATCGAGCAGATGCGCCTCTCGGCGACCAAGGCGCTGCTGGAGCGCCGCGATGCGATCATCGTCACCACCGTGTCGTGCATCTACGGCCTGGGCAGCCCCGAGACCTACCTGAAAATGGTCCTGCACGTGGACCGCGGCGACAAGCTCGACCAGCGCGCGCTGCTGCGCCGCCTGGCCGACCTGCAGTACACCCGCAACGAGATGGACTTTGCCCGCGCCACCTTCCGTGTAAGGGGGGATGTGATCGACATTTTCCCCGCAGAATCGGACCTGGAGGCCATCCGCGTCGAGCTGTTCGACGACGAGGTGGAGAACATCGCGGCGTTCGACCCGCTGACCGGCGAGGTCTTCCGCAAGCTGCCGCGGTTCACCTTCTACCCCAAAAGCCACTACGTCACCCCGCGGGAAACCCTGCTGGACGCCGTGGAGGGCATCAAGGCGGAGCTCAAGGACCGCCTGGAGTACCTGCACAAGGCCAACAAGCTGGTCGAAGCCCAGCGCCTGGAGCAGCGCACCCGGTTCGACCTGGAGATGATCCTGGAGCTGGGCTACTGCAATGGCATCGAAAACTACTCGCGTTACTTGTCTGGCCGCCCGGCGGGTGCACCGCCGCCAACGCTGTACGACTACCTGCCGCCTGATGCGCTGCTGGTAATCGACGAATCCCATGTCAGCGTGCCGCAGGTGGGGGCCATGTACAAAGGCGACCGTTCGCGCAAGGAAATCCTGGTCGAGTATGGCTTCCGCCTGCCGTCGGCACTGGACAACCGGCCCATGCGCTTCGATGAATGGGAGAGTGTCAGCCCACAGACCATCTTCGTTTCCGCCACCCCGGGGCCTTATGAGGCCGAGCATGCCGGGCGGGTGGTGGAGCAGGTGGTGCGCCCCACCGGGCTGGTCGACCCGCAGGTCGAAATTCGCCCGGCACTGACCCAGGTCGACGACCTGCTGTCGGAGATCCGCAAGCGGGTGGCTGCCGGCGAACGGGTGCTGGCCACCACCTTGACCAAGCGCATGGCAGAAGACCTCAGCGACTACCTGGCCGATCACGATGTGCGAGTGCGCTACCTGCACTCGGACATCGACACGGTGGAGCGGGTGGAGATCATCCGTGACTTGCGCCTGGGTACCTTTGACGTGCTGGTGGGGATCAACCTGCTGCGTGAGGGCCTGGACATGCCCGAGGTGTCCCTGGTGGCGATCCTCGATGCCGACAAGGAAGGCTTCCTGCGCTCGGAGCGGTCGCTGATCCAGACCATCGGCCGTGCGGCGCGTAACCTCAATGGCCGGGCCATCCTGTACGCCGACAACATCACTGGCTCTATGCAGCGGGCGATCGATGAAACCGAGCGCCGCCGCGAGAAGCAGATCGCCTTCAACGAAGCCAACGGCATCGTGCCCAAGGGCGTGATCAAGGACATTACCGACATCATGGAGGGCGCCACCGTACCGGGTGCGCGCAGCAAGAAGCGCAAGGGCATGGCCAAGGCCGCGGAGGAGAGCGCCCGTTACGAGGCCGAACTGCGCACGCCTGGGGAGATCACCAAGCGTATCAAGCAGTTGGAGGAGAAGATGATGCAGTTCGCCCGCGACCTGGAGTTCGAAGCCGCTGCGCAGTTGCGTGACGAGATCACCAAGCTGCGCGAGCGGTTGATCACCAGCTGAAGGCTGGCGCCGGCCCTGTGGGTGCATCGTAACAAGCTCAATGGGCCTCGCCAGCTTTCAAGCCCTGGGGCAATTTGCGGGTCAGCAGCACCGCCACCATGCTTACCGCCAAACCAATCCCGACGAAGTGGAAGGCGTCGTTGTAAGCCATGATCAGCGCCTGCTGGTGGGTGATCTCGCTCAGCTTGCCCAGCGCCGCATTGTCACTCCCCAGGCGCTCCGTCAGTTGCGCCAGGCGCTCGGCCACTTGGGGGTTGGTGGGCACCACGGCCTCACGCAGGTAATCGAAATACACCTTGGTGCGCGCGTCCAGCAGTGTAGCCAGCAAGGCAATGCCAATGGCGCCGCCGAGGTTGCGCAGGATATTGAACAGGCTCGACGCAGACCCTGCGTCCTGCGGCTGAATATAGGCGGTGGCGATCAGCGAGATGGTGACCATGATCATCGGCTGGCCCAGTGCGCGAATGATCTGCACATGGTTGAACTGCGGCCCGGCAAAGTCAGGGGTCAGGACCCCCGAGCCGAAACTGGCAGCGCCGAACAGGCAGAAGCCCAGCGCACACAGCACCTTGGGCGATACCACCTTCATCAGCTGCGGCACCAGCGGAATCAGGAACAGCTGCGGAATACCCATCCACATGATCACTTCGCCAATCTGCAGGGCGTTGTAGCCCTGCACCTGGGTCAGGTACAGCGGCAGGAGGTAGATCGAGCCGTACAACCCGACCCCCATGCCCAGGCTGGCGATGCTCGACAGGCCGAAGTTACGGTTGCCGAGTATGCGCAGGTTGATCAGTGGGTGCGGCCTGGAAAACTGCAGGATGACGAAGGTGATGAGGCTGACCAGGGCGACGCTGCCCAGGGCCACGATCAAGTGCGATTCCAGCCAGTCCTTGCGGTGGCCTTCTTCCAGAAATACCTGCAGGCAGCCCAGGCCCAGGCCGAGTGTGAGGATGCCGGCATAGTCGGTGCTTTTCAGCAGGTCCCAGTGCGCCTCCTTTTTCTCCAGGCCGTACAGCAGGCCAGCGATCATCACCAGGCCCGGCGGGATGTTGATGTAGAAGATGTATTCCCAGCCCCAGTTCTCGGTCAGCCAGCCGCCCAGGGTGGGGCCGATCGACGGCGCGAAGGTGGCGGTCATGGCGAACATGGCCATGCCCTTGGCACGGTGGTGCTCCGGCAGTTTGGTCAAGGTCAGGGTGAATGCCAGCGGGATCAGCGCGCCGCCGGTAAAGCCTTGCAGGGCGCGGAACAGGATCATGCTTTCCAGGTTCCAGGCCATCGAGCACAGTAACGAAGACAGCAGGAACCCGGCCGAAACCCACACCGCCAGGCGCCGCGCCGACAGCAGCTGCACCAGCCAGGCCGTCAGCGGGATCATGATGATTTCCGCGACCAGGTACGAGGTGGAAATCCACGAGCCTTCTTCCAGGGTGGCCGACAGCGCGCCCTGGATGTCCTTGAGCGAAGAGTTGGTGATCTGGATGTCCAGCACCGCCATGAAGGCGCCGAGCATCACGCTCATCACGGCGATCCAGTCGCGGCGGCTGGGCTCCGCCGTTGGGCGCAGCAGTTGTTCAGCGGCCATCGTGGCCTTCGTCTTCGTTGCGCAGGTCCACGGTGGCAGTGACCGACATGCCCGGGCGAATACGCCCGTGCAGAGGGTTGTCGGCGCGGAAGGTGAGTTTTACCGGGATGCGCTGGACCACCTTGGTGAAGTTGCCGGTGGCGTTGTCCGGTGGCAGCAGGCTGAATTGCGCACCCGAGGCTGCGAACAGGCTGTCGACCCGGCCTTCGATCGGCGTATCGGGGTAGCTGTCGAACAGCAGTTCGGCGCGCTGGCCTGGCTGCATATGGCCAATCTGGGTTTCCTTGAAGTTGGCCTGCACCCAGATGTCTTCGTCAGGCACGATCGACAGCAAGTAAGCCCCGGCCTGCACCACCTGGCCATTACGGGCACTGCGCTGGCCGATGGTGCCGCTGATGGGCGCGCGGATCTCGCAGCGGGTGAGGTTCAACTCGGCCTGGGCCAGGTCGGCGCGGGCATTGGCGATCTGCGCATCGAGGCGCTTGAGCTCGGCATTCAGTGCGCTGACCTGCTGGCGCTGGCTTTGCAGGTCGGCACGGGCCTTGTCCACTTGCGACCCGGCAACATGGCTGTCGGCCGACAGGGTGGTGACCCGTTCTTCCGACACAAACCCTGGCTTGCGCAGTTTCTCGGCGCGGCTCAGGTCCAGCCGCGAGCGGTCGAACGTGGCCTGGTTGGCGGCCACCTGGGCCTGGCCGGCGGCAATCAGGCTGCTTTGCTGGGTAAGGCGGCTTTGCGCCTGGGCGTACTCGGCTTCGCGGGTGGCCAGTGCCGCACGGGCGCGCTCAAGGGCCAGCTCGAAATCGGCCGCCTCCAGGCGCACCAGCAGGTCGCCCTGGTTGACATGCTGGTTGTCTTCGACCGGCACGCTGTCGATGCGCGCGCCCAACTGGCTGGAGACACGGGTGATCTCGCCCTGTACGTAGGCGTTGTCGGTGCTTTCGTAGAAGCGCCCCTTGAAATACCAATGGGCCAGGAAAGCCAGGGCGATGATGGCCACCAGGGTGAAGAATATCGCCAGGCGGCGTTTGAGTTGGGCAGGCATGGGGGATTGTCGTTGCAGAAATGTAAATAAATTTAACAGCGGCAGATGGCCACTCGGCAAGTGACGTTCGCGCCATTGCTGGAGCCCGGTGCCCGCCACCTGCTAACATCCCGCCTTTGTTTCATCTTTCGTTCGAGACTCTCCATGACCACCGTACGCACGCGTATCGCGCCATCGCCTACCGGCGACCCTCATGTTGGCACTGCCTACATCGCCCTGTTCAACTACTGCTTCGCCAAGCAGCACGGCGGTGAGTTCATCCTGCGCATCGAAGACACCGACCAGTTGCGCTCCACGCGCGAGTCGGAGCAGCAGATCTTCGATGCCCTGCGCTGGCTCGGCATCGAATGGAACGAAGGCCCGGACGTTGGCGGCCCGCACGGCCCGTACCGGCAGAGCGAGCGTGGCGAGATCTACGCCCAGTACGCCAAGCAACTGGTCGACGCCGGCCACGCTTTCTACTGCTTCTGCACCGCCGAAGAGCTGGAACAGATGCGTGCCGAACAGCAAGCCCGCGGCGAAACACCGCGCTATGACGGCCGTGCCTTGCTGCTGAGCGACGAGGAAGTGCAGCGTCGCCTGGCCGCTGGCGAGCCGCACGTGATCCGCATGAAGGTGCCCAGCGAAGGCGTGTGCGTGGTGCCGGACATGCTGCGTGGCGATGTCGAAATCCCGTGGGATCGCATGGACATGCAGGTGCTGATGAAGAACGACGGCCTGCCCACGTACTTCCTGGCCAACGTGGTGGACGACCACCTGATGGGCATCACCCACGTGCTGCGCGGCGAAGAATGGCTGCCATCGGCACCCAAGCTGATCAAACTGTACGAGTATTTCGGCTGGGAGCAGCCCAAGCTGTGCTACATGCCGCTGTTGCGTAACCCCGACAAGTCCAAGTTGTCCAAGCGCAAGAACCCGACGTCGGTCACCTTCTACGAGCGCATGGGCTTCATGCCCGAAGCCATGCTCAACTACCTGGGCCGCATGGGCTGGTCGATGCCGGACGAGCGCGAGAAGTTCTCGCTGGCCGAGATGGTCGAGCACTTCGACCTGTCGCGCATCTCGCTGGGCGGCCCGATCTTCGATATCGAGAAGCTGTCCTGGCTCAACGGCCAGTGGCTGCGCGAGCTGCCGGTCGAGGAGTTCGCGGCGCGCCTGCAGAAGTGGGCGTTCAACAGCGATTACATGATGAAGATCGCCCCGCATGTGCAGGGCCGGGTGGAAACCTTCAGTCAGGTCGCCCCGCTGGGCGGTTTCTTCTTCGAAGGCGCGTTGAAGCTGGACGCCAAGCTGTTCGAAAGCAAGAAGTTGTCGGCCGACCAGGTGCGCCAGGTCATCCAGCTGATCCTGTGGAAGCTCGAAAGCCTGCGCCAGTGGGAAAAAGAGCGTATCACCGGCTGTATCCAGGCTGTGGTCGAGGCGCTGGAGCTGAAGCTGCGCGATGCCATGCCGCTGATGTTCGCGGCCATCACCGGCCAGGCCAGCTCGGTGTCGGTGCTGGACGCCATGGAAATCCTTGGCCCGGACCTGACCCGCTACCGCCTGCGCCAGGCCCTGGACCTGCTGGGTGGTGTGTCGAAGAAAGAAAACAAAGAGTGGGAAAAGCTGCTGGCCACCATCGCCTGAGGAAGGCCGCAGCCGAACCTTGTGGGAGCGGCCTTGTGTCGCGAAAGGACCGCAACGCGGTCCCACGATTTCAGCTTCAACGCAAATATCGCCGGGGCCGCGTTGCGGCCCTTTCGCGACACAAGGCCGCTCCCACAGGTTGATCGCAGGCCCTGGATGCTCAGGTTTGGGCAGGGCAGGGCGGTAAGTGATTGTTATCTGTGAAAAAATTTTTGATTATTTTTGAAAATTCGTTTGACAGCCCTGCAATCCGATCTTAATATGCGCCCCGTCCACAGCGATGAACGTAAACGAAGCGCCAGGCATCCAGCCAGCGGTTCGGTTCAAAGCGACATTGTGGGGCTATAGCTCAGCTGGGAGAGCGCCTGCATGGCATGCAGGAGGTCAGCGGTTCGATCCCGCTTAGCTCCACCAAATTCCGCTTAACAGCCCAGGCTGGTAAGCAAGACCGGGTCCAGCAACCGGGTCTTGAAGGTAAGAAGGTTCGTCCCCTTCGTCTAGTGGCCTAGGACACCGCCCTTTCACGGCGGTAACAGGGGTTCGAGTCCCCTAGGGGACGCCAGTTTTGCACAAGCGATGTTGTAGATGTCGCTGGGCCGCGAGGCTAAAAATCCGGGGCTATAGCTCAGCTGGGAGAGCGCCTGCATGGCATGCAGGAGGTCAGCGGTTCGATCCCGCTTAGCTCCACCAATTCTGCCAGGGTTCACGCGAGTGAATCTTTGCGAAGGTTACGTCCCCTTCGTCTAGTGGCCTAGGACACCGCCCTTTCACGGCGGTAACAGGGGTTCGAGTCCCCTAGGGGACGCCACTTTTCCTGCGTTTTGCAGGGCTTAAAAAGGCTCGTCGATTATTGATGAGCCTTTTGTTTCGGGGCTATAGCTCAGCTGGGAGAGCGCCTGCATGGCATGCAGGAGGTCAGCGGTTCGATCCCGCTTAGCTCCAC
Source organism: Pseudomonas sp. MB-090624 (assembly GCF_003205245.1). Taxonomy (NCBI): domain Bacteria; kingdom Pseudomonadati; phylum Pseudomonadota; class Gammaproteobacteria; order Pseudomonadales; family Pseudomonadaceae; genus Pseudomonas; species Pseudomonas sp. MB-090624. The sequence continues at coordinate 34,884 of NZ_QJRK01000054.1, forward strand.
CATTTATGCCAGGGTTCATGCAAATGAATCTTTGCGAAGGTTATGTCCCCTTCGTCTAGTGGCCTAGGACACCGCCCTTTCACGGCGGTAACAGGGGTTCGAGTCCCCTAGGGGACGCCAATTTTTTTACCCGCGTTTTGCGGGACTTTGAAGGCTCATTCGATTATTGAATGAGCCTTTTGTTTTTTCCCTTCCCCCGTTTTCCCTGTCATACCTGCTCTGGAATAGGGCCATGGCTTTTTGCCTGGCTAACGCATTCTGCAGGCTGCGCAGGGTGCATTGACCCTGGAGCATGGCGATGTCGCTGGACATTGACCCGCTCGCCGCTGCTAAATCGGCTTTTGCGCCAAGGAAGCGAACATGAGTTGGGACCTGCCAACACCCTTCGTCATCGACCTGCGCGTCGGCAGCGAGGACATCGATGGCCTCGGCCACGCCAACAATGCCGTCTACGTCACCTGGCTGGAGCGCTGTGCCTGGCGTCACTCCCAGCGCCTGGGCCTAGACCTTGCCGCGTATCGCCGGCTGGACCGTGCAATGGCTGTGGTGCGCCACGAAATCGATTACCTGGCGGCCGCCTACGAAGACGACGAATTGCAACTGGCCACCTGGATCATCGACTGGGATCAGCGCCTGCGCATGACCCGGCGTTTCCAACTCCAACGCCCGCGTGACGGTGTGACCCTGCTGCGAGCGCAGACCACCTTCGCCTGCATCGAGCTTTCCAGCGGCAAGCCCAGGCGCATGCCGGCAGAATTTCTCGACGGTTACGGGCCGGCGCTGATCGGTGCCTGAAACGCCGGGTTTTTTTGTTAGACTGCCGCCTTTTTCCGCCGAGACCCCGACATGCAAATTGCTCTGGCCCCCATGGAGGGGCTGGTCGACAACATCCTGCGCGACGTGTTGACCCGTGTGGGCGGCATAGACTGGTGCGTCACCGAGTTCATTCGGGTGTGCGACCGCCTGTTGCCGCCGGCTTCGTTCCACAAGCTGGCGCCCGAGCTGCGCCAGGGGGCGCTGACGGCTGCCGGGGTGCCCATGCGCGTGCAGCTGCTGGGGTCGGACCCGCTATGCCTGGCGGAAAACGCCGCACTGGCCTGTGAACTGGGCGCGCCGGTCATCGACCTGAACTTTGGCTGCCCGGCCAAGACAGTGAACAAGTCCCGCGGTGGCGCCGTGCTGCTCAAGGAGCCGGAGTTGCTCCATGCCATCGTGCATGCCGTGCGCCGCGCGGTGCCTGCGCATATCCCGGTAACCGCGAAGATGCGCCTGGGCTTCGATAGCCCGGCCGGCGCGCTGGATTGCGCCATGGCGCTGGCAGACGGCGGCTCGGCGCACCTCGTGGTGCATGCGCGGACCAAGGTCGAGGGCTACAAGCCGCCCGCCCATTGGGAGTGGGTGGCGCGGGTGCAGGACGTGGTCAAGGTGCCCGTGTTTGCCAATGGCGAGATCTGGACCGTGGACGACTGGCGGCGTTGCCGTGAGGTCAGTGGTGCCGAGGACATCATGCTTGGCCGTGGGCTGGTTTCGCGCCCTGACCTTGGCCTGCAGATAGCCGCGGCGCGGGATGGGCGTGATTACCAGCCGCTGGGCTGGCAGGACCTGCAGCCGCTGCTGCGCGAGTTCTGGCGCCAGGCCCAGGCCAAGCTGTCACCGCGTTATGCGCCCGGCCGACTTAAGCAGTGGCTGGCCATGCTGACCCGTAGTTACCCGGAGGCGGTGCTGCTGTTTGCCGAGTTGCGCCGCGAGGATGATTGTGCGCGGATCAGCCGGTTGCTGGGCTGTGAGGCGGTGGCCGAGGCCTGTGTTGCCTGAACGGCCATCGGCCCGTTTCCCCCCCAGCAGATTTTTTCAATTTACCCCCTTGAAAGCCTTTGTCTTGGCCCTATCTCTTGAGTACGCGATGCCGAATTCGGGTCGCGCAATGACTTACTTGCTGATACTCAGGAGTTTATGACCATGACTACCGCTTTCTCTCTTGCTCCACTGTTCCGTCATTCCGTTGGCTTCGACCGCTTCAATGACCTGTTCGAATCCGCGGCCCGTAATGAGGCTGGTAGCAGCTACCCGCCCTACAACGTGGAAAAGCATGGCGATGACCAATACCGTATCGTGGTTGCCGCAGCCGGTTTCCAGGAGCAGGACCTCGACCTGCAGGTCGAAAAGGGTGTCCTGACCGTTATCGGTGGCAAGCGTGACAATGGCGATGCTGAAGTGACCTACCTGCACCAGGGTATCGCGCAGCGCGCCTTCAAGCTGTCGTTCCGCTTGGCCGACCACATTGAAGTCAAGGCTGCCGGCCTGGCCAATGGTCTGCTCAGCATCGACCTGCTGCGCATCGTGCCTGAAGAAGCCAAGGCCAAGCGCATCCCGATCAACGGCGACAAGCCAGCGCTGAATTGATGGGATCGTTGTAAACAAGGGCATCTTTGGGTTAATGCCTGCGTTACTGGGGCTGCTTTGCAGCCCTTCGCGGGCACGCCCGCTCCCACAGGTGAATTCAAGAAGTGGGAGCGGGCGTGCCCGCGAAGGGTCGCAAAGCGGCCCCAAATGACTTAACTGACTGGCATTGACCTTCGGGTGCCCTTTTTTTGCCTGGCCCTGCGAAAGCGGCCACACCGGGGTTCCAGTCAGTAATCCGCCGGTGCTTCCAGCAGCATCTGCCGGAACTCCGCCAACGGCAAAGGCCGGCTATGCAGGTAGCCCTGGTACAGGTAGCACCCTAGCTGCTCGAGAAACTCCAGCTGCTCTGTGAGCTCGACCCCTTCGGCAATCACCGCCAGGTCCAGGCTGCGGGCCATGGCGACGATGGCACGGACGATCTCGGCATCGTTCGGGTCGACCGTCGCATCGCGCACGAAGCTCTGGTCGATCTTCAGTGCATCGACCGGCAAGCGCTTCAGGTACGTCAGCGACGAGTAGCCCGTGCCGAAGTCATCCATGGCGAAACTCACCCCATAGCGCTTGAGCTCGCGCATCTTGCTGATGGTGTCTTCCAGGTTCTGGATGACGATGCCCTCGGTAATTTCCAGCTTCAGCATCTTGCGTGGCAGGCGGTAGTCGTCGAGGCTGCGCAGTACCCGCCCCACGAAGTCGGCCTGGCGGAACTGCCGCGGGCTGATGTTCACGCACAGGCTGAAGTCGTCGGCGTCGATCAGGCCGTCCGTCAGCATGCGCGCGCAGGCGTCGCAGGCCTCGTCCAGGATCCAGCTCCCCACTTCCAGAATCAGCCCGCTTTCCTCCAGTACCTGGATGAACTGCGCGGGTGGCTGCTGGCCAAGTTGCGGGTGGTGCCAGCGCAGCAGCACCTCGGCACCGACGATGCGGTTGTCACGGGCATCCACCTGCGGTTGGAAGTGCAACGCCAGTTCGCCGCGGGCCAGGGCCAGGCGCAGGTCGTTCTCCATGCGCAGGCGTTCGCTGGCGGCCTTTTGCATGGTGGTGTGAAACAGCTGGGTAGTGTTGCGACCGGAATCCTTGGCCCGGTACAGAGCGATATCGGCGCGTTTGAGCAGGTCGGCCGGTGTGGCACCATGGTCGGGGATCAGCGCCACGCCGATGCTGGGCGTGACCTGCAGGCGCTGGCCATCCAGCGACATGGGCTCGGCCAGCAGCTCGCGTAGGGTGTCGGCCAGTTCGCGCACTTGTGCTTCCACCAATTCTCGGCTGCCTTCCAGACCACTGAGCAGCACCACGAACTCGTCGCCGCCCAGGCGCGCCACGGTGTCTTCCAGGCGCACGCTGGCTTCCAGGCGCGCGGTAATGATCTTCAGCACCGCGTCGCCCACCGGGTGGCCCAACGAGTCGTTGATGTGCTTGAAGTGGTCAAGGTCGAGGAACAGCAGCGCGCCGCGCAGGTTGTGGCGCTTGAGCAGGGCGATCTGCTGGCTGAGGCGGTCCATCAGCAGGGCGCGGTTGGGCAGGTTGGTCAGCGGGTCGTGGTAGGCCAGGTGCCGGATCTGCGCCTGGGCGTTCTTCAGCTGGCTGACGTCGCGGGCGGTCAGCAGCAGGCAGTCCACTTCATTGAGGGTGATCCGCTCGACCGACACCTCCACGGTCAGGATATCGCCGCGCTTGTTGCGCCCGAGCATCTCGCGGTGGTGAACCCGGCCGCGCTCGCGCAGTTCGGCGAGCAAGGCGCCGCGTTGCTTGTCATCGGCCCAGATGCCGATTTCGTACACCGTCTGGCCCACCACTTCCGCAGCGCTATAGCCGGTCAGGCGGCAGAAGCCATCGTTGACTTCCAGGTAACGGCCACTGTTGCATTCGGTGATGGTGATGGCGTCAGGGCTGGAGTGGAAGGCCTTGGCGAACTTTTCCTCGCTGGATTTCAGGGCCGCTTCGGCGCGTTGCTGTTGGGTGATGTCGCGCAGGGTGGTCACGCTGCAGGGCTGGTCGTCGACAGTAATCAGGCGGCTGGAGATCACGCACGTCAGGGGCGCCCCACTGCGGTGGTTGACGACCACGGCGACATTGCTCAGCGCCTGTTCGCGAATTACCCGTTCGATGCGTTGCGCACGCTCGATGGATTCGGCCCACAAGCCGATCTCCTCGGCAGTGCGGCCAAGCACTTGCTCGCTGCTCCAACCGAAGTTCTGGGTGAAGGCCGGGTTGATCTCGATGAACTGGCCAGTGTCCTGGCGAGTAACGCAGATGGGGTCAGGGCTGACCTGGAACAGGCTGGCGAACTTCTCCTCGGAGGCGCTCAGGCGCTGCTCGCGTTCGACCTGGTCGGTAATGTCGAGCAACGTGCCGGCCATGCGCAGCGGGTTGCCCTGGTCGTCCCGGTAAAGCCGGGCGCGGCTCTCGATGTAGCGCGAAACGCCGTTTTCCAGCTGCACCCGGTAGGTGATCTGGTAGTTGCCGGCAGGGCCTTCGCGCAGGCTGCGGTAGGCCTGGCGCATCGAGTTGCGCTCTTGTTCCGGTACACCCTCGAAGAAGGCGTCGAACGACTCGTGGAAAGGAATCGGCGGCAGGCCGTGCAACTGCGCGGCGCGGGCCGAGCCATAGAGCATGCCGCTGGGAATGTGCCAGTCCCAGGTGCCCAGCTGCGCCGAGTCCAGGGCCAGGTCCAGGCGCTCCTGGCTGTCTTTCAGGGCCTGCTCGGCGCGCTTGCGCTCGCTGGTGTCGACGAAGGTGCTGATCAGGAAGGTCACGCCTTCCAGTTCGATGCCCTGGGTGCAGAGAATGCCGTCGTGCACCTTGCCGCTGATGGCCCGGAACTGGACCTCCATGATCTGCGGGTCGCCGTTGGCGCGGGTCGACTCGATCACCTGCTGACGCTGCTCGGGGTTGACCCACAGGCCCAGCTCCAGGCTGGTCTTGCCGATGACCTGGCTGCCAGGCCAGCCGAACATGTCTTCGAAATGCTGGTTGACCTCGAAGATCATGCCGTCGTGGCGGCGGGAGAGCAAAATGGCGTTGGGGCTGAGGTGGAACAGCGTGGCGAAGCGCTTCTCCGAGTTGATCAATGCCGCTTCCCGCTCGCGCTGGCGGGTGATTTCACGCACCACCCCGATCATCTGTGGCCGGCCATGCTGGTCGTGGGTCAGGCTGCCGTTTATCTCCAGCCAGTGCAGGCTGCCGTCCGGCCAGCGGATGCGGTGGCGCATGGCGCGCTCCACCGGCTCGCCGTTGAAAATCGCCTGGAACACCTGGCGGGTACGGGCGCGGTCCTCTTCGGGCAGCAGGTCGAGGTAATCGGCATCGGCGGGCAGCGGGCGCTGGGGGTCGAAGCCGAACAGCGCCTGGGTACCGCGTGACCAGCTGACACGGCCGCTTTCGATATCCCATAGCCAGGCACCCAGGCGTGCGCCGTTGAGCGCGGCCAGCAATTGTGGGGCGTTCTGCCAGGCCTGCTCGGATTCCTGCGGGTCGGCCGCAGGTATTCGCGGCAGGCGCAAAAAGCGGTTCACTGTTTTGGGCATCGGTACCAGACCTTTGGCGTAAGACGCGTCCTTGGAGTTGGAAATACCGGGCTGACGGCCGCTCAGGCGGGCCCTGCGTGGCTGTCGAGCAACGCCATGAACGCCCTGGCCGCGTTCGACAGCGTACGCTCCGTGTGCAAAATGTAGCCTAGCTGGCGCGACAGCTGTATGCCGGGCAAGGCGATGGGTGCAACCTGTTCATCGAGCATGGTGCGCGGCAGCACGCTCCAGGCCAGGCCGATCGATACCATCATCTTGATGGTTTCCAGGTAGTTGGTGCTCATGGCGATGTTCGGCGTCAGGCCCTGGCTTTCGAACAGGCGCTGGACGATATGGTGGGTAAACGTGTTGCCACCGGGGAACACCGCCGGGTGGCGGGCGACATCGGCCAGGCTCACTGCCTGGTTGTTGGCCAGCGGGTGCTCGGGCGCCGCGACGAAATCCAGGGCGTCGTCCCACACCGGTACCGCCTTGACCAGGTGGTGCGGCTCGGGCGCCAGGGTGATCACGGCAATCTCGGCGCGGCCATGCAGAATCTCGTCGTAGGCCTGTTCTGAATCCATGAACTGAATATCCAGTGCTACTGCTGGGTATTGGCGGGTGAACGCCCGTAAAAGCGGGGGCAGGCGGTGCAGACCGATATGGTGGCTGGTGGCCAGGGTCAGCCGACCAGTCACCGCCCCGTTCAGGTTGGTCAGCGCCCGTCGGGTATCATCAAGGACGTTGAGGATCTGGTAAGCGCGGGGCAGCAGTGCCCGCCCGGCCTCGGTCAACGTCACTTCGCGCCCCAAACGGTCGAATAGGCGTACGTCCAGCTGCTGCTCCAGGCCCGCGATGCGCTTGCTGATGGCGGGCTGGGTTAGGAACAGGCGTTCCGCTGCCCCGGAAAAGCTGCCGCTTTCCGCAATGGCGATAAAGGCACTAAGGTTGGCCAGGTCCATGGTTTGGTATTCCTTTTGGCTATCCAAAGCATAAAAATTATGAATTTGAGTTATTCAATCTAACCCCATAGCATCGTCCATACAAGCCAAGGGGTTTTTGGCACAGAAAGACGCTGATGAGGAACAGTCTGATGGCTGGCAAAACGCTCTACGACAAACTCTGGGAAGCCCATGAGGTCAAGCGCCGTGATGACGGCTCGTCCCTGATCTACATCGATCGCCACATCATCCACGAAGTGACATCGCCCCAGGCCTTCGAAGGCCTGCGCCTGGCCAACCGCAAACCGTGGCGCATCGACGCCAACATCGCGACGCCGGACCACAACGTGCCAACCACGCCAGAGCGCAAGGGCGGTATCGAGGCCATCGTCGACCAGGTGTCGCGCCTGCAGGTGCAGACCCTCGACGAGAACTGCGACGAATACGGCATCGTCGAATTCAAGATGAACGACGAGCGCCAGGGCATCGTCCACGTCATCAGCCCGGAGCAAGGCGCCACCTTGCCGGGCATGACCGTGGTCTGCGGCGACTCGCACACCTCGACCCACGGCGCGTTTGGGGCCCTTGCCCACGGTATCGGCACCTCCGAGGTCGAGCACGTGCTCGCCACCCAGTGCCTGGTCGCCAAGAAAATGAAGAACATGCTGGTCCGGGTGGAAGGCGAGCTGCCGGCCGGCGTCACCGCCAAGGACATCGTCCTGGCCGTGATCGGCAAGATCGGCACCGCCGGTGGCAACGGCCACGCCATGGAATTCGCCGGCAGCGCCATTCGTGCGCTGTCGATGGAAGGCCGCATGACCATCTGCAACATGTCCATCGAAGCCGGTGCCCGCGTGGGCCTGGTGGCCACCGACGCCACTACCGTTGCCTACGTCGAAGGGCGCCCCTACGCGCCGAAGGGCGAGCAGTGGAAGCAGGCGGTCGAGGCGTGGAAAGACCTGGTGTCGGATGACGATGCGGTGTTCGACACCGTGGTCGAGCTGGATGCCAGCCAGATCAAGCCGCAAGTCAGCTGGGGCACTTCGCCCGAGATGGTCCTGGCCGTCGACCAGCGCGTACCGGACCCGGCCGCCGAAGCCGACCTGGTCAAGCGCGGCTCGATCGAGCGTGCCTTGAAGTACATGGGGCTGACGGCCAACCAGGCCATCACCGACATCAAGCTGGACCGCGTCTTCATCGGCTCGTGCACCAACTCGCGCATCGAAGACCTGCGCGCGGCGGCGGAAATCGCCAAGGGCCGCAAGGTGGCCGCCAGCGTCAAGCAAGCCATCGTCGTGCCGGGTTCGGGCCTGGTCAAAGCGCAGGCCGAACGTGAAGGCCTGGACAAGATCTTCCTCGAAGCCGGTTTCGAATGGCGTGAACCAGGCTGCTCGATGTGCCTGGCGATGAACCCGGACCGCTTGGAGAGCGGCGAGCATTGCGCGTCCACCTCCAACCGCAACTTCGAAGGCCGTCAGGGTGCCGGTGGGCGTACCCACCTGGTCAGCCCGGCCATGGCCGCCGCTGCCGCGGTAGCCGGTCATTTCATCGATGTTCGCGAGTTGATCCAAGGGAGCGCAGCATGAAAGCCTTTACCCAGCACACTGGCCTCGTCGCGCCGTTGGACCGTGCCAACGTCGACACCGACCAGATCATCCCCAAGCAGTTCCTCAAGTCGATCAAGCGCACCGGCTTTGGTCCGAACCTGTTCGACGAGTGGCGTTACCTGGACGTGGGCCAGCCTTACCAGGACAACAGCAAGCGCCCGGTCAACCAGGAGTTCGTGCTCAACTATCCACGCTACCAGGGTGCCAGTGTGCTGCTGGCGCGGGAAAACTTCGGTTGCGGCTCCAGCCGTGAGCACGCCCCCTGGGCGCTGGACGAGTATGGCTTCCGCAGCATCATTGCGCCGAGCTTCGCTGACATCTTCTTCAACAACAGCTTCAAGAACGGCTTGCTGCCAATCATCCTCAGCGATGAGGAAGTGGACGAGTTGTTCAAGCAGGTGGAAGCCAACCCGGGCTACCAGCTGACCATCGACTTGCAGGCCCAGGCGGTGACCCGCCCAGACGGCAAGGTGCTGCACTTCGAGATCGATGCCTTCCGCAAGCACTGCCTGCTCAACGGCCTGGACGATATCGGCCTGACCCTGCAGGACGGCGATGCGATCAAGGCCTTCGAAGGCAAGCACCGTGCTGCGCAGCCTTGGCTGTTCCGGGATGCCTGAATGATGTAGCCGGGTTCGCTGGCCTCATCGCCGGCAAGCCAGCGCCCACAGGGTTCCCACAACTTTCAGACTGTGGTGCTCCTGTGGGAGCTGGCTTGCCGGCGATAGCGCCCGTAGAGCCAACCCAGAACCAAAAGGATCGAGACATGACCAGCAGCCAACACACCGACGTGGTCCAACGCCAGTTCGGCGAACAAGCCAGTGCCTACCTCAGCAGCGCCGTACACGCCCAGGGCAGTGAATTTGCCTTGCTCCAGGCCGAACTGGCAGGGCAGGGCGCCGCCCGTGTGCTGGACCTGGGCTGCGGTGCCGGGCATGTCAGCTTCCACGTTGCGCCGCTGGTCGCCGAAGTGGTCGCCTACGACCTGTCGCAGGCCATGCTCGATGTGGTCGCCAGTGCCGCTGCCGAGCGCGGCCTGGGCAATATCATCACCGAACGCGGCGCGGCCGAACGCCTGCCGTTCGCCGATGCATCGTTCGACTTCGTTTTCAGCCGCTACTCGGCCCACCACTGGAGCGACCTGGGCCTGGCCTTGCGCGAAGTGCGCCGGGTGCTCAAGCCAGGCGGCGTGGCGGCGTTCATCGATGTGATGTCACCGGGCAGCCCGCTGCTCGACACCTACCTGCAAACGGTCGAAGTGCTGCGCGACACCAGCCACGTGCGCGATTATTCCGCCGCCGAATGGCAGCGCCAGGTCAGCGAAGCCGGTTTGCACGTGCGCAGCCACACCCGCCAGCCGCTGCGCCTGGAGTTTTCCAGCTGGGTCGAGCGCATGCGTACCCCCGAGCCGATGCGCGTGGCTATCCGCCAATTGCAGCAAGCCATGGGCGAAGAAGTACGGCAGTATTATCAGATCGACAGCGATGGCTCGTTCAGCAGCGATGTACTGGTGCTGTGGGCAGAGCGATAAGTTTTTTTCGGTGGGGCCCGCTTGGCCGCGCCGTGTGAATGGATAGAGGAAAGCATGAGCAAGCAGATTCTGATTCTCCCAGGTGACGGTATCGGGCCGGAAATCATGGCCGAAGCGGTCAAGGTGCTGGAGCTGGCCAACGACAAGTTCCAGCTCGGTTTCAGCCTGGCCCACGATGTGATCGGTGGCGCTGCCATCGACAAGCACGGCGTGCCCCTGGCCGACGAAACCCTGGAGCGTGCGCGCAAGGCCGACGCGGTCTTGCTGGGCGCGGTGGGCGGGCCGAAGTGGGACAAGATCGAGCGTGATATCCGCCCGGAGCGCGGCCTGCTGAAAATCCGTTCGCAACTGGGCCTGTTCGCCAACCTGCGCCCGGCCATCCTCTACCCGCAACTGGCCGACGCGTCTTCGCTCAAGCCCGAGATCGTTTCCGGCCTGGACATTCTCATCGTTCGTGAGCTGACCGGCGGTATCTACTTCGGTGCCCCACGCGGCCAGCGTGAACTGGAAGGTGGCGAGCGCCAGGCCTACGACACCCTGCCGTACAGCGAAAGCGAAGTGCGCCGCATTGCCCGTGTCGGTTTCGACATGGCCCGCGTGCGCGGCAAGAAACTGTGCTCGGTGGACAAGGCCAACGTGCTCGCTTCCAGCCAGCTGTGGCGCGAAGTGGTCGAAGACGTGGCCAAGGATTACCCGGATGTGGAACTGAGCCACATGTACGTGGACAACGCCGCCATGCAACTGGTGCGCGCCCCCAAGCAGTTCGACGTGATGGTGACCGACAACATGTTTGGTGACATTCTGTCGGATGAAGCTTCCATGCTGACCGGGTCCATCGGCATGCTGCCTTCGGCCTCGCTGGATGCCGACAACAAGGGCATGTACGAGCCTTGCCACGGCTCGGCCCCGGACATCGCCGGCCTGGGTATCGCCAACCCACTGGCGACCATTCTGTCGGTGTCGATGATGCTGCGTTACAGCTTCAATCAGTCGGCCGCCGCCGAGGCGATCGAGAAGGCCGTGAGCCTGGTTCTGGACCAGGGGCTGCGCACGGGCGACATCTTCTCGGAAGGCTGCACCAAAGTTGGTACGCAGGAAATGGGCGACGCAGTAGTCGCAGCCCTGCGGAATCTGTAATCTCTCTGGCCCGCCACCCCACATTCCTGGTGGCGGCCCACTTTTAGCAAAGGTGTAGTTGCGATGAAACGTGTAGGTCTGATCGGTTGGCGCGGTATGGTCGGTTCCGTGCTCATGCAGCGGATGCTGGAGGAGCAGGACTTCGACCTTATCGAGCCGGTGTTCTTCACCACCTCCAACGTGGGTGGCCAAGGCCCGAACGTGGGCAAGGATACAGCGCCGCTCAAGGACGCTTATTCGATTGAAGAACTCAAGACCCTCGACGTTATCCTGACCTGCCAGGGCGGCGACTACACCAACGAGGTCTTCCCCAAGCTGCGCGAAGCCGGCTGGCAGGGTTACTGGATCGACGCCGCCTCGTCCCTGCGCATGCAGGATGACGCGGTCATCATCCTCGACCCGGTCAACCGCAAGGTCATCGACCAGCAACTGGACGCCGGTACCAAGAACTACATCGGCGGCAACTGCACTGTCAGCCTGATGCTGATGGGCCTGGGTGGCCTGTTCGAAGCTGGCCTGGTCGAGTGGATGAGCGCCATGACCTACCAGGCAGCCTCGGGCGCTGGCGCACAGAACATGCGTGAGCTGATCAAGCAGATGGGCGCTACCCACGCGGCCGTCGCCGACGACCTGGCCAACCCGGCCAGCGCCATTCTCGACATCGACCGCAAGGTCGCCGAGGCCATGCGCAGCGAAGCGTTCCCGACCGAGAACTTCGGCGTACCGCTGGCTGGCAGCCTGATCCCGTGGATCGACAAGGAACTGCCGAACGGCCAAAGCCGTGAAGAGTGGAAGGCCCAGGCCGAAACCAACAAGATCCTCGGCCGCTTCAAGAGCCCGATCCCGGTCGATGGTATCTGCGTGCGCATCGGCGCCATGCGTTGCCACAGCCAGGCGTTGACCATCAAGCTGAACAAGGATGTGCCGATTGCCGATATCGAAGGCATGATCAGCCAGCACAACCCTTGGGTGAAACTGGTGCCTAACCAGCGTGAAATCAGCATGCAGGAGTTGTCGCCGACCAAGGTCACCGGCACCCTGAACATTCCGGTTGGCCGCCTGCGCAAGCTGAACATGGGCTCGCAGTACCTGGGCGCATTCACCGTGGGTGACCAGCTGCTGTGGGGCGCTGCCGAGCCGCTGCGCCGCATGCTGCGGATTCTGCTGGAGCGTTGATCGTTCTGGTTCGTCCGAAAACCCGTGCTGGCAACAGCACGGGTTTTTTGTTGTGCGCCAGGCATGGCGCGTTGCGCGTTAGCGCAACCCGTTTGGTTGCGGTAGCCGAGCGGGTGACTTGGAGGTGAAAGTCCTCTACACACCCGGCAAGGGGAAGTGTTAGCCAGAGG
>NZ_QJRK01000055.1:0-47331 GCF_003205245.1 Pseudomonas sp. MB-090624
TATTGAGGCATGCACCAAGGCGTTCGCGCGCGAATCCCACAGGAATAATTGGCCCGAAACAAACGTAGGAGCGAGCGCAGCTCGCGATTGCGCCGCGCGGGCGGCGCTCGCTCTAACAGGCGCTGCCTACCTTGTGGCAAACACCTGTCAGCCCTAAGGCGATCCCTGTGGGAGCTGGCTTGCCGGCGATGAGGCCGTTACTTACTGCGAGTAAGTGCGCAGGAAATTGCCGATCCGCCCAATCGCCGCTTCCAGGTCATCGACCCGCGGCAAGGTCACCACGCGGAAGTGGTCCGGCCACGGCCAGTTGAACGCGGTACCCTGAACGATCAGCAGCTTCTCCGACAGCAGCAGGTCAAGGGCGAACTTCTCGTCATTGAGGATCGGGCACACTTTCGGGTCGATCCGCGGGAACGCATACAGCGCACCCATCGGCTTCACGCAGCTTACCCCAGGGATGTCATTCAGCAGCTCGTAGGTGCGGTTGCGCTGCTCCAGCAGGCGCCCAGGTGGCAGCACCAGGTCATTGATGCTCTGGTAACCGCCCAGCGCGGTCTGGATGGCATGCTGCGCCGGCACGTTGGCACACAGGCGCATGTTGGCCAGCATGTCGATGCCTTCGATGTAGCTTTGCGCATGGTGCTTGGGCCCGGAAATGATCAGCCAGCCAGAGCGGAAGCCCGCCACCCGGTACGACTTGGACAGGCCGTTGAAGGTCAGGCACAGCAGGTCTGGCGCCAGCGAGGCGGTGCTGATGTGCACGGCTTCGTCGTACAGGATCTTGTCGTAGATCTCGTCGGAGAACACCACCAGGTTGTGCTGGCGGGCCAGCGCCAGCATGCCCAGCAGCAACTCCCTGGAATACACCGCGCCCGTCGGGTTGTTCGGGTTGATGATCACCAGGGCCTTGGTGTTCGGGGTGATCTTGGCCTTGATGTCCTCCAGGTCGGGGAACCAGTCGGCCTGCTCGTCGCACAGGTAGTGCACCGGCTTGCCGCCGGCCAGGCTCACGGCAGCGGTCCACAGTGGGTAATCGGGTGCCGGGATCAGCACCTCGTCACCGTTGTTGAGCAACGCCTGCATCGACATCACGATCAGCTCGGAGACACCGTTGCCGAGGTAGATGTCCTCGATGGTGACGCCTTCGATCTCTTTCTGCTGGCAGTACTGCATCACCGCCTTGCGTGCACTGAACAGGCCCTTGGAGTCGCTGTAGCCCTGCGCGGTGGGCAGGTTGCGGATCACATCCTGGAGAATTTCGTCGGGCGCCTCGAAGCCGAAGGGCGCTGGGTTGCCGATGTTCAGCTTGAGGATGCGGTGGCCTTCCTCTTCCAGGCGCTTGGCGTGCTTGAGCACTGGGCCGCGAATGTCATAGCAGACATTGGCGAGCTTGTTCGATTTGCTGAACTGCATGATGGGATCCCGATTGAGAATACGCGCTACGCCCCGCCGAAAGGTTTGAAAGGGCAGGAAGCGGGTGACAGACTGAACGCCTGGCACACGAAGCCACCTAATATACGTGCCGCCCGCGCCCTGGAAAAGACGGCGTGGGGTGAAATTCAGCCTGCCGAGGTTCCTGCATGAAAAAGATCGAGAAAACCCTGGAAGAATGGCGGTCGATGCTCGACCCCGAGCAGTACCAGGTTTGCCGCCTGAAGGGCACCGAACGGCCGTTCAGCGGCAAGTACAACAGCGAGCGCCGCGACGGCATTTACCATTGCATCTGCTGCAGCCTGCCGTTGTTCGACGCCCAGACCAAGTTCGATTCCGGCTGTGGCTGGCCGAGCTTCTACGCGCCGATCGAAGACAGCGCGATGATCGAGATCCGCGACACCTCCCATGGCATGATCCGTACCGAAGTCACCTGTGCCCGCTGCGATGCGCACCTGGGCCACGTGTTCCCCGACGGCCCGCCACCGACTGGCCTGCGCTACTGCATCAACTCGGTGTGCATCGACTTGCGCCCGCGCGACTGACCGGAGCCCGACCATGGCTGGATCGATACTGGACATTCCCTGCGTGACCCTGGGCGGCGAGCACAAGACCCTCGGCGACTACCCCGGCAAGGCGTTGCTGGTGGTCAATACCGCCAGCCAGTGCGGCTTTACCCCCCAGTACAAGGGGCTGGAGCAACTGTGGCAGGCCTACCGCGGGCGTGGCCTGGTAGTGCTGGGCTTTCCGTGCAACCAGTTCGGCCAGCAGGAGCCGGGCGAGGCGCGGGAAATTGCGCAGTTCTGCGAACGCAATTTCGGCGTGAGCTTCCCGCTGTTCCGCAAGGTGGACGTCAACGGCCCCGGCACCCACCCGTTGTATGTCGAACTGAAGCAGCGTGCCCCAGGCTTGCTTGGCTCGCAGAAGGTCAAGTGGAACTTCGCCAAGTTCCTGCTCGACCCGGCCAGTGGCCAGGTCACGCGTTATGCGCCTTTCACCAAGCCGCAGGCACTGGAAGCGGACATCGAGCGCCTGCTCAGCCGCTGAGCGGCACCCAGTGGTCGACCAGCGCCAGCAGCTCTTCGCGGCGGAACGGTTTGGCCAGGTAGTCGTTCATGCCCGCGGCCCGGCAGCGCTCGCGCTCTTCGGGCATGGCGTTGGCGGTGAGGGCGACGATGGGCAGGTACGGCCAGCGGCCGCTCTGGCGAATGCGCCGGCTGGCCTCGTAGCCGTCCATCACCGGCATGTTGCAGTCCATCAGCACCAGGTCGAAGGGTTGCCGTTCCAGCGCCGCCAGGGCCTCGGCGCCCTGGGTTGCCAGTTCGACCTGGCAACCGAGCTTGGCCAGCATCCCCTTGGCCACCAGCTGGTTCACCGGGTTGTCTTCTACCAACAAGATGCGCGCGCGGCCTTCGCCCTGGGTCACGGGCGGCGTGGCCAGCGGGTGTTCTGGCTCATGGCCTTGCAAGGTTCGGCGCAAGGTCTGATACAAGGCGTTGCGCGCCAGCGGGCGGGCCAGCTGGTGCAGCGGTGCCAAAGCCAGCGACTGCTCTTGGGAAAGGAAGTTGCCGTAGGCGGTAACCAGCAGGATCGGCGCTTGCAGGGCCGGGCGCAGTTCGAATAGATGGTCCACGTCATCGGTGATCAACAGGTCGAACGCGGTGGCCTGCAGGGCCATGCGGCTGTCGTGCCGCTGGTAGCTCAAGCCCCAGGCGGGCAACGCGCGCTGCAGGAGCTCGTGCAGCCCGCTGCCCGCCGCACTGAGGGCGGCCACGCGGCCTTGCAGGGGCTGTGGCGGGATGGCTTCAGTGTGCGCAGCCAGCGGCAGCTCGGCGGTGAAGCAACTGCCAAAGCCCGCTTCGGAGCTTATCTGCAGGTGCCCCTGCATGGCTTTGCACAGGTTGCGGGTCAGGGCCAGGCCAAGGCCGGTGCCGCCGTACTGGCGGGTGATGCCGGCGCCGGCCTGGGTGAAGGGCTGGAAGATGCGCACCTGGGCCTCTTCAGGGATGCCGATGCCCGTGTCACGCACTTGCAGGCGCACGCCGCCGGCAATGCGCTCAAGGCGTATATCGACGCGGCCGAAGCGGGTGAACTTCAAGGCATTGGACAGCAGGTTGCTGACGATCTGCCGCACCCGCGTGGGGTCGCCCAGCACGCTGCTGGGGAAGTCGCCGGCGATCAGGCAGGTCAGTTCCACGCTCTGTGCGGTGTTCTGCGACAGCAGGTTGGCGGTGTCTTCGACCATCGAGCCCATGTCGAAGGCAATGCGCTCCAGTTCCAGCTGGCCGGCGTCGAACTTGGACAGGTCGAGAATATCGTTCAGCAGTTCGACCAGTACCTTGCCCGAGTCGTGGGCAATCGCCAGCTGCTGGCGTTGCTCGCTGGGCAACGGGTTATCCAGCGCCAGGGCGATCATGCCGAGCATGCCGTTGAGCGGGGTGCGGATTTCGTGGCTCATGTTGGCAAGAAAGGCGGCGCGGGCCTGGGCCATGTCCAGCGCCCGCCGGCGGGCCTGTTCCAGCTCCTGGTTGGTCAGGCTCAGGCTGCTGTTGCTGGCCTTCAGCTCGTTGGTGCGTGCCGAGACGATGTCTTCCAGCTCGTTGAGGTACTGGGTCAGGCGGTTTTCCGCGGTGCGCCGCTGCTCGATTTCGGTGGCCATGCTGACGAACTGCTGGTTGGCGACTTTCACCAGCACGCCGATTTCATCAAGTTCGTGGCCGTGCGGGCATTCCAGGCGGGTTTGCCGGGGTTTGCGCGGGTCGCTGCCGCTGAGCGCACTGATCACGGTGACCAGTGGCTTGGTCAGCATCAGGTAGAACAGTGCCAGCAGCAGGCCTGTCAGCACCAGGCTGCGGGCAAAACCGTTGAGCAGGGTAATGCCGGCACGGTCGAGAAAGCGGCTGCCGAAGGCGAAGGTGTCGACGTCCAGGTACAGGGTGCCAAGGTATTCCTCGGGCATATGGGTAAGGTACAGGCTTTCACTCAACTGGCGCTGTTCGCCGAACAGGAAGTCGCTCAGCGGCCGCAGACGGTCTTGCAGGCGTGGGCGCTCGACATCGGCCAGGACCGTCTGGTTGTTGTCGATCAGCCGTGCGCGGATCACCGCCGGCGACTGTAGCAGGCCGCGGGTCAGTTCCAGGGCCAGTTCCGAGTCGATGTTGTAGGCGATACGCGAGGCCGGGTTGTGGCTGATTTGCAGCAAGGCCCGCACTTCACGGTTGATGGATGCGTCTACGCTGGCATAATCGATGCCGATCTGGATGAGACTGAGCAATGTTCCCAGGATGAAGCCGACCAGGACTGTCAACCGGGCTTGCTTGTATGACAGGCGATTGGTGAACTTGATATCCATGAGTTCCGAGCTGGTTTCCCATTCCTTGCGCTGCGCAAGCATAGCCGATCATCCCCGGCTGCTGGTGGGTCTGTCTGTTCATTTCAGTTGATCGCCAAGCGTGGGCCGCTTTGCGCCCCTTCGCGGGCCCCCAGGCCTAACACAATCCCTGTAGGAGCGGGCAAGCCCGCGAAGGGGCGCGCAGCGGCCCCAAAAAACTGAAATTGCTAGGAGTCGTCATGGACGCTCGCTTGATCGCTTTCCTGGACCGCGCCGAATCGGTACTGACGCGCCTCGAACCCCTGCTGCCGGCCCCGCGCCCGCACATCGACTGGGCCACCACCCTGGCTGCCCGCTGGCAGCGCGATGGCCGCAGCGGCTACCTGCTGCCATTGGAAGTCAGCCTGGACATCCGCCTGACCGACCTGATCGGCGTCGACAAACAGCGTGACCAGCTGGGCCGCAACACGCACCAGTTCATCAAAGGCATGCCCGCCAACCACGCCTTGCTGTGGGGTTCGCGCGGCACCGGCAAGTCGTCGCTGGTGCGTGCGCTGCTGGCCGAGCACGCCAGCGCCGGTTTGCGCCTGATCGAAATCGAACGCGACCACCTGGCCGACCTGCCGCGCGTGGTCGAGCAACTGCAGAAGCTGCCGCAGCGCTTCATCCTGTTCTGCGACGACTTGTCGTTCGAGGCCGGGGAGGGCGACTACCGGGTGCTCAAGAGCGTGCTCGATGGCTCGCTGGAGCAGGCACCGGACAATGTCCTGCTGTACGCCACTTCCAACCGCCGCCACCTTGTGCCGGAAAAGGAGAGCGACAACGAAAACTGGAAAAGGGTCGACGGCGAGCTGCACCCCAGTGAAGCGGTGGAGGACAAGATCGCGCTGTCCGACCGCTTTGGCCTGTGGCTGTCGTTCTACCCGTTCACCCAGGCGCACTTCCTTGACGTGGTCGAGCACTGGATCGGCCAGCTGGCGGCCCCGGCCGGACTGGCCTGGCAGCGTGACGAAGCGCTGGAAATTCTCGCCGTGCGCTGGGCTACCGGCCGCGGTAACCGTAATGGCCGTTGTGCCTATCAGTTCGCTCGCTACTGGGTCGGGCTGCAATTGCTGGAGCAAAAGTAAATGATCGACCTCAATGCCAGTGGCGTCGGCCTCGACGGCTACCACCTGCTGGCGGCGCAAGTGCAGGCGCTGTTTGCCGACGAACGTGATTTCATTGCCAATGCCGCGCAGTTTTCGGCATTTCTCTACCACCAGGTAGGCGATCTGAACTGGGCGGGCTTCTACCTCAACCGTAACGGGCAACTGGTGCTGGGCCCGTTCCAGGGCCAGGTGGCGTGCGTGCGCATTCCGTTCGGCAAAGGCGTGTGCGGCGCGGCGGCTGCCACCGGCAAGACCCAGCGGGTCGAGGACGTGCATGCGTTCCCGGGGCACATTGCCTGCGACAGTGCGTCGAACAGCGAGCTGGTGATACCGCTGGTGAAGGAGGGCAGGCTGATTGGTGTGCTGGACCTGGACAGCCCGAGGCTGGCGCGATTCAGCGAGGCGGACCAGGTGGGGCTGGAGCGCCTGGCGGCTATCTTCTTGGAGCTGACTGACTGCTGATTGTTGTGTTGCCTGGGCTGGCCCTATCGCCGGCAAGCCAGCTCCCACAAGGTAACCGCAGGCTCGAAGACCTGTGCAGTAACCTGTGGGAGCTGGCTTGCCGGCGATAGGGCCATCAAATCCACAACAAATTCCGGATCAGTCGTACATCACCTTCTTCTTCCAGGTCTCGTCCTCATCGGTCTTGAGGCCCTGAGTCAGTTCGTTGTGTTCGTCCTCAGCCGGTTCCATCTGGTCCAGCACCTGGGCGTTGGCCCGGCCCAGCAGTTTCTCCAGGTACGTCAGCTGCTCTTCATACACCTTCGGCTCCGGCTGCTTGCGCAGGTACTGCACCCCCCGTTCGAATGCCAGGCGGGCTTGGCCTGGCTGGCCTTTCTGCAGGGCCTGCTGGCCGAGGTTGTTGAAGAACTCGATATGCAGCAGCACCAGGATGTGGCGGATCTCCTTGACCCAGTGCTTGGCCTCCGGCGCAGGCAGGAAGCCCTCTTGCGCGGCGCGGGTCACCTGGTTGTGCAGTGCTTCCAGCAAGAAGCGCACATCCTTGGCCTTGACCTCGGTCTGGATCGGGTTGGGCGGGTTGTTCACCGGGATCTTTTCACCCAGGGCGATCAGCCCTTCCAGTTCGGCCATGCGTGCCTTCACCTGGGCATTGTGCTTGTCCACCGCCAGCTGGCGCTGGTTGAGGTTGAGCTCCAGGCGGGTCAGCAGCAGCTTCAGCGCCGGGGTCATGAACTGGCCTGGGAAGGTCTCGGTGATTTCGCCGCAGCGGCGCAGGCGGTCGGCCAGTTCGATCTTCAGGCGGGCGCGCTCCAGCTTGCCGTTCTCGACCACATTGTTGAGGTAGCCGATCACGATCAGCAACGCGATACCCGCTACGATGAGCAGGGTGATCAGAAGTGGTGTCACCGTTAATGCCTCATTGAAGAAGAATTACAGCGTTGAGTGTAGTGAGTTTGCCTCGGAGCGAATAGCGGCACAGGCAAACCCGTTCTCTATATCGACAAGCCAGCCCGCATCTGCACCCCGACCCACCCGGAAGTCATTGATTTAAATAAATTTCTACAAAGGGGTTGACGCCTGTATCAAGCATCCATAGAATGCGCGCCACTTGCAGCGTAAAGCACACAGCGAAACGCGGCAGGGAGTGAAAGCAGGCAGCGATGCCAGCAGCGTGTCCCCTTCGTCTAGTGGCCTAGGACACCGCCCTTTCACGGCGGTAACAGGGGTTCGAGTCCCCTAGGGGACGCCAAATTGCGGGAATAGCTCAGTTGGTAGAGCACGACCTTGCCAAGGTCGGGGTCGCGAGTTCGAGTCTCGTTTCCCGCTCCAGTTTCTCCGGCAACGCCTGATGGCGGGGCAGGAAAAGAAAATCCAGGCTGAATCGTGAGGTTCTGTTCTGGTGCACTGAAAAGTGTCGTGTGTCCCCTTCGTCTAGTGGCCTAGGACACCGCCCTTTCACGGCGGTAACAGGGGTTCGAGTCCCCTAGGGGACGCCATTTGCGGGAATAGCTCAGTTGGTAGAGCACGACCTTGCCAAGGTCGGGGTCGCGAGTTCGAGTCTCGTTTCCCGCTCCAGTCTTCCAAGGCTGTGGCGTTCAGCAAAACGGTACGGTCTGCTTCAAATATGCGGGAATAGCTCAGTTGGTAGAGCACGACCTTGCCAAGGTCGGGGTCGCGAGTTCGAGTCTCGTTTCCCGCTCCAAATCAAGAATGCCACTCTTTCGAGTGGCATTCTTCGTTGTGCCTGGGTGAAAAACAGGCGCATCGCTACTGATAAAACTGTCAGTACCCCCCTCTTTGCTCCCATGCGAACCTGCTCCGGTCACTCTGACAGCAGGGCATGACTCCCTGCGCACCTATCATCAGGAGGTCTGGCATGGCCAGCAAGAGCGAACTTATCGACTGGATGGCGATGGAAAGTCGGTTACTCAAGTGGGGAATGATCGCAGCATTCGATCGCGCGACGCTCAACCGTTTTTTGCTCCAGGAATACATCCGTCGTTTTTCCGATGAATCTTACTTTCCACCGATCTGTGGGATGGTCTCTTCGGCCAGTAACGACTGGCAGTACCGATTTGAAGGTTTCGTGCTCGACACCCCGAGAGTCTCGTTCGAAACGGCAGCCCTGGACAACTCCAAGGCTGACATGACCCTGCGAGTTATCGGCGGTAACTTACTGAGTAAAAAGAAAATCAACGGCCAGTGGCAGGTTCGGGAGATCGAATGGATCGACCCGCTTCAGGGGCCGGTGCTGAAGCTGCACCTGAAGTTGTCGGATGTTCCTGGGCTTGTCAGTGATGGCGGCGAGTTGCTGTTGGACCTGAAGCACAGCAGTGATTTCACGTTGACGTTCACCGACGAGTCTTATGAGAACTCGCTGGGGGGACTTGTCTTCAAGGAGCTGTTCGAGTCTTTACCCGACGCGCAACGGCGTTTTCTGCTGGGGCGCATACAGCGGGGTGAGCACGAGCTGATGCATCCACAGTCGTTCATCATGCGTACACAGTCTGCGGGGGAGGGCAGCGAAGGGGGTGTGCTCGGCTTGGTCAGGATGGAGAACGCCCGTTATAACGGCGACGAGCCCACCCCAGGGTCTGACTTCCGGTATCTGGTAGCCGATGACCATACCGCGACGGTCATGATGGATACGCGATATTTCTCAATACCTGCATTGGCCCGTGAGCTCCCGCAAGTCATATCAGGCGGCACATCCAAGATAAACTATGGCAATCAAGGGTTTCCATCTGGGCTTGAGGTGAGCGGCGGTGTTCTACCCTTGGCTGAAACAAGTTACACCGTTCGGATGCCAGTTCCGGAAGAGTTTGGTTATCCGGATCGGTACGTCAACATCCGGTACGCAATCCACGATATAAGCGTGCCCGCTGATGGATTGAAATTCGAGGCTCGCGACGGCAGGGTCGACTGTTCATGGCCAGTCAAGCAGATTTTTAACGTGCTTATCATGGGATTTGATAATGCCTGGTTTATGATGATGTATACGTTGGCCGTTACATATGCTGCGGTGTCACGCCCTGATCTGATTGAACGATTCCTGACCCTCGTACCGGTGACCGTTGATACCACTGTAACTGGGTATTATAGCGGTCAAAAAAATTCCGCTAACCTCGTCTATACCTCTACCAGCCCTGTTTCTGGCGGTCTGCCACAAACGGTCCAAGGCCACCAGCGAGTCAGAACTCATGAACCGACTCCGCCTGATGAAGATTTAGATCGTTTCTGGGAGTTTCTTCTTACCGTTCACGATGCCATCGGTGGCTTGGTCCTGAAGGATGGTCTCATCCTGCATGAGATCGCCAAAAGCATCGAAAATGAAGCGTTGAATTTGCTCCCCATCGAGATCTCCATGAAAGAGCCCATCAGTTCTGTCCTGAAGCTGAATTTCGGGGAGGTGGTGCAGGTGTCCGACATCGTGGCTCCCTATGACGCGGTGGCATTCGGAGACATCAGTCCCGCGCGCACCCAGGTGCAGCTGAATACTTATGAGCATATCCTGGCTGCTGGAGAGTCTTATCAGTTCTCCACCGCTTCCGCGTTGGTTAGGTGGTCGGTAGAGGCAGTTCCCGGCATGGGGGAGCCGGGTTCAATCGATTCGCGTGGCCTCTATACCGCACCGGCGGCAGAACTTATAGAGGGGGCGTTCACGCGTGTACGCGTCACAGCCGCTACAACCGGTTCCCAGGCCACTGCGTTGCTGACGATCATGCGCAACGTCTTGCAAGTCAACCCCCAAGTGAAAGCAGCGAGTAACATGGAAGAAGTGGAGCTCTTGGCGAGCACGCTTTCGACCGGTGGCAAACTGAGCTGGTCGGTGACCGAGCACGCCATGGCAGGTTCCCTCGAGCCCGCCGCCGATGGCCTGTCCGCCACCTACAGGGCGTACGAGCCCAAAGATGGTGAAAAAATGCCGAGCTACGTTCTGGACGAGATCACGGTGAGTGATACCTCGGGTAATACCAGAGTTTGCCATCAGATCGCCATGCATCGTGAGCCGCTGCTCGAAGTGCAGATCCACGCCATGAATGAGGGCAGCGTTCAGCTCGAAAGCCGGTTCAATGGCGGTCCGATAACGGGTGGGCTGTGGGAGGTGATAGCGGGGCCCGGCGACGTGGATGCCACGGGGCGCTACACAGTCGATGAAACGCTCCCTGCGTCCAGATACGCGGTGGTCGGCTGCGCGGTGGATGGAGGTCCACTCGGCATCTTCGACGGCTTCATCATTCTGCCCCTGCCGTTGACGGAGCCACAGCGTGCCTTGCCTGGATCGGTCGAGGTCGTCGCAGGGCAGGGCGTGCGTAAAGTCCATTCGTTGTAAGTTCTCGCCAACCTCTGGGTGATGGCCGACCGGTCATCACCCAGGGCCGATCAGTCTACGAGCAACGGAAAGATGATCGGCATCGGCTGCCAGCTTTTCTGGCTGTCGAAACTGATCGATGCCTCAATGCGCAGGGTTTCGTCGCGCTTATAGAGCGCCAGTTTGTCCTTGTCGATCTCACCCAGTTCAATACGGCCTTGCGTGCTAACGACTGCCTTCTCGCCAACTTGGGTACGCAGATTCGAGCCATCGGCAGCGCTACGCCCGTACAGTTCGATCTTGATGAACTGGCTCGTTGCGATGAACGGCCAGATGGCCGAATGCAGGCTGGCCTTGCCAGTACCCAGGCGGGTGAGGTTGAGTATGCCGGCGTCGATCGCATCGCTCTGCGGCGTAGGCAGGTGGTCGACGTTGTCCACGGTCAGGGTGTGGGCCGGCGACTTCTCCGTTTCTCTCTCGGTGAGTTCATAGTACAGCTCTATCTGCTTGCCAATATGAATGGCTACGAACTCAGGGGGCACATGATAAAGGCGGGCATCGGGCTGCAGCGGCTGGGGCTTGTACGAACCTTCCTCGCCCGGCTTGCCCCAGAATACCTCGATGCTTTCGTTAGGGCCGATGTCGGCGCTGTCCGGTATCCGCACGGTGGCGCCCTGGGCCGCCATATTCGGGCGCAAGATGCTTCGGCTCGCCCCCCCTTCGGCTTCGACCAGCGTGGGGGCTGGCAGTACCCGGCCTCGGGGTGTGGCGCGGGCGTACAGCGATTTTGGTATGGAAAAGTGTTCCAGGTTACCGGCGCGGTCTTGAACCCCATACCAGGCCCAGCGCCCGCCCTCGCCGCTGTCGCGAATGTCGGTTCCGGAGATCCTGGCGCGCAGAGGCTGGCCTAGGTCTTGCGGGGTGAGGGTGTAACGGTCGACGACCGTGCTGGTTTTGGCGTCGGGCACCTCGCCCCAGTAAATCTTCACCACATCGCCCGGGGCGGCATCGTCGTAAGGCGCGATGCTGCCCAGCAGCAGGTCGTCATGGGCCTTGAGGTAGCGGTCACTGACGCCATCCTGGATCACTTCCTCCGGAAAGTGGATCGCGTTGTCTTGCGGCAACTCCGGTGGTGCCAGGTCGATGGTGATCGGCAGTGGCTCGCAATAAGCTGGGTTGCCGTCACCTAGCACTACTTCATAGAACACTTCATGTTCGCCATCCACCAGATGCTCGACAGGGACTTCGACGAACAGTTCTTCCTCCTCGATTGGTGCCTCCCAGGTTTTGGAGTGGACGCATTGCTTGTTCCAATACAGGTTCAGTGTTTCCGGGGCTGCAGGGGTTGGCCTGGAATTGAGCCACATGACCATTTCGACCCGCAGCGGCGCCGCCAGTGCGTTGACCGGTAACAGGTTGGGCTGACCCCCGGGAATGTTCGGCAACAGGGCCGGGATGTTGGGAAGAGGGAGTTGTGCGAGTGGCGTGGGGCGCATGGTGTTTCTCCTTGATGTTACGTGGGAGCCGTGACGCCCCCACGCGAATGCGTTACCAGCGATAGTTGACGCCCAGTGACATGCCCCAAGGCTTTTCCAGCTTGTCCCCGTTGCTGTAGTCGAACTCGGCGTGCACCTGCCAGCGCTCCGCCCAGCGAGCGGCCAGGCCTGCGCCCACTTCGCCACGGGTGCCGGCAAGGTCGTTGTGGAAGCGATTGTCGTTGACCTTTACATCGTTGCCGCGCGCGAATTCGTGCAGTGCGGCGACCTTGATATACGGCTGCAAAGTGCCGCCGCCTTCGAGGGCGATGTCACGCCCCAGCGCGCTGCCTACCTTGCCCTGCAACGAGCGGCTGCGCTGGCTGTCGGCGCGCATGCCGTTGTCGAGGGTGACTTCGCGGCCTTGCACGATCAGGCCGGCGACCTGCGCGTAGGGTTCGACGAACCAGCCATCACCCAGTTTCAGATGGCGACCGGCCTCAAGCGAAACACCTGCACCGGTGGTATCGAAGTCGCCCTTGGCTCGCTGGCCATCGCTCAGGCGTACCTCGGCCTGGTTACGGAAGCGGTTGAGTTTGCCGACCGCGTCGAAATAGTAACCGGACTGCGGGTCGACCCAGGTGGCATAAACACCCAGGTGGTAGCTGTCGACTTCGCCGGAAGCGCCGCGTGGCAGGTTCAGGTCGGATTTGCTGTAGCCCGCGGTAACGCCGGCCAGCCACTGCCCCTGGCCCAACGGCATGTCGGCACCGAACGAGATGCCTTGCTGGGTCTGCTGATACTGCGTCGTGGAACTGGACGACACGTTGTATTGGTTGCCATAGCTGCGCAGCCAGGTGCCGGCCGTATCGCCACCCCGGCGTACGTCGCCCATCCGGCTGCGCAAGGTGGCCAATTCGCCGTACCACACTGTCGGGGCGGTGTTGAACAGCCCCAGCAAGGTTTGGGTGCCTGGGCTGACGGTTCTTGTGCTGGTGTCGAGGAACCAGTCGTTGTCGCGCTGGACCAGGTCGTAGGAGTAAGCGCCCAGGTCGACCGGCCCGCCGACCAGCGAGAAACGTGCATCACCCGAGCCGGTATGCACCAGGTGCATCTGGCTCTCGGCTTGCGGCTCGGTACCGCTGCTGCTGACCAGCAAACCATGGTCACCGGTAGCCTGGCCGGTAATGTTGAGGTAGTCATGTTGCAAGGTGTTGAAGTCCACAGCCATGACGAAGGTGCCGTTACCCTCCAGGCTGTCGGCGGTAAGGGTATGGAATTGGCCGTCCGCTTCGCCGAAGCGGATGCTGCCACCGTTCATCGACAAGGCGCCGATCTGGCTGTCTTCGACCAGCGTCCAGCTGGCGAGGCTGTCGATGGCTACCCGTTCGATGTTATCCAGGCGCCCACGCAGGGTCGCTCGGTTTTCCAGGGTCAGGCTGGCGTGCCCGTCGGGCTGCGCGACGATGTCACCTACCAGGTCGCTGGCGTTGACGCGTACGTTGGCGGTGGCATTGTCGCCGATGTCGATCAGTGCTTGGCCAGCACCGGCGCTGAGGGTCGAACCATTGAGTATGGCGATTTGTGCATCGGCGGGCGCGCCACCCTGGCCCACGCGGATGGCCGGCCCGGCTTGGCCGCTTGCCTGACTGGCGTCCAGCACCACGGAATTGGACGTACCGGTTGGCGTCGAACGTATCAATATCCCTTCGTTGACGCCTGAAATCACGCTGCCTTGACTGGCGCGCAGCGTGCCGTCGAGCACCACCAGGCCTGACGATGTGGCCGCGGTTGCACTGACCTGGGTGCGCGTGAGTTCCAGGGTGCTGGCATTGACCGTGGCGCCGCGCAAGGCACCGGTGATCTGGCTGTCGAACACTTGCGCCTGGCTACCCTCATTCATCAGCAAGCCTTGGTTGCTCTGGCTGCTGATCTGCGAACGGTTGACCACCGCAGAAGCGCCCAGCAACCGCAGGCCCGCGGCATTGGCGGCGACGGTGCTGTCGTTGAGCGCTACGCGAGTACCTGGTTCGGCGATGATTTCGTTGGTGGTGGCACCGTTGGCGGTGAGGCTGCCATCGATCACTTGCCAGCTCTGGCGGGGGGTGCTGGCGTCGATGGCTTGGTCGTCGAAAACAGGGGCTGCATCGGTCACTGAGCTGAACGGTAGCAGGAGAAAGCCGCTCAGCCCCAGGAGTGGGGCCGTGCGGGTACGATGGATTCGCATGAGTTATTTCCCTCAGGTCTAGGACGCAACTAAAGGTCTACGAAAAGGAAAACTGTATTCAGATTGGTCTCTAGGTTATGTAGGAAAAGTCACCAGTTGCCTGAGTGGTCATCGCTCTCGCGGACAGGAGAGCGATTCCGGTCAGGCCCCAGAAGGTATTTCGCACGAGCCACCACCATTGAAAATACTCACCGATATCTCAGCGGATAAGGCATTGATCGTTTCCGCTCCGCCGCTGATTTCATAGTCGACCCGTCCGCGCCCCCTGTTGGCGCCATCGTAGATAGGGTAGATTTTTTCGTCGTAAGGTTTTATTTCCCATCTCCCGCCGGTAGTGGGCAGGTCGGTGCCGATGGTCAGGTTCTGGAACAACTCAGCCACTTGCGTATCACCGCTTTCCCCCTTCAGCGCGGTCCAGGTGATCTTCAGCACATGGCCGGCCGAGACGCCAAGGTTTGTCAGGTCCGGGATTGTGACGAGGAACGCGGGCTCTTTGCTCCCATCATTTGGGTCCCAGAGGGAATTGCAATTCAACACCTCCGTGCCATCAGCGCGCTTGAAGGTACGCTCGAACTTCACCGCAGGTGCCCGCAGCACCACGGCATTCGCGTTCACCAAGGTGGCGAGAGAGTGCTCTTCGTTGGTTTCTCCGGGGGCGGTGATGCCGTAGTGCACCGGCAATTGCGGATCGTTACGTGCGTTATAGATATATTCCCATGGGATTTCGGCCGTCAGTTCAGCGGGCTCCTCGGTGTCGATGGTCAGATCGGCTTCCGGAACGTGTTCGCCTTTCCAGTAGAATTGAATCCGCTCGCCGTCCTTGGCCCCTGTGTAGCGAATCAGGGTGATGAGGGCAGGCTGGTTTTCATCTTCACGCGTGAGCGTATTGGCCTGGTCGGATGTCTTGCCGCGAACCTCTAGCGTGGGCAGGTTGGCGTTTCCGCCTGGCCAGTCCGGATCCGGATCAGGGCGCACAGGGCCTATGACCGAAAAGTCGACATCAACCTCCGTGTCCAGTGTTCCCTGTGACATCGTTCCCCTGAACAGCTCATAGGAGACCCGCGTACTTTGGCGGTCGGGTGCGTCGGTGTACTCAGCCTTCAAGGCTGCGGCAGGCACGCGCACCTCGAGGGGGAAGTGCGGGCTGGAGCCGATCTGCTCCCTGGGAAGCGGGGTGTTGCCCCAGCTCACGATGAGGGTGTCCGTGCTTTTCCAGTTCTCGAAGGCGGGAATTTCCACCAGCACCCCAGTTCGGGCATCCTCCAGATCCACCAAATTGTCGGGAGCGGCCAGTGGCACCACCGGGTCGCCCATACCGCTGGGCAGGGTGCCGAGCGCGACGTCCAGGGCAGTGTAAGTGGAAATGCGGCTGGCATTGCCCGCGATGTCTATCAGTACGTAGACCACATAGCAGCCACCGTCGCCATAGGTGCGCACGTCATCTTCACTGATGGTGATCTGCCTGTTGGCAGGTACGTCGATGAGGAGGATTGGGTCAGGGAGATCGTCTGAGCTATCCGGGGGGAGCTCATTGAAATAATAGACGGCAACCTTGTCGTTGCTCTTGCTGTCCTCATACTCGGGTATGGTACCCGTCACACCTTGCGGGTTTTGTTTCAGGTAGGCATCGGTGATGGGGGCGGCGGGCAGGACCAGCTTTTCAGGATACTGGTGGCCCCAAGGCGGTGTGCGGTCCACGCGCAGTGGCCGGGGGGCGGAGTCGATCGAATTGCCGTCGGCGTTCATCTGTTTGTAAAAAAGATCGAAGGCCCCCTCTTGCTCTAGATGCGCCTGGTCCATTGGCACATTCAGTGGGAATGTTGTGCTCTCGTCGACCGGGATCGATTCGCTCACAGCAATGCTTTCGTTGCTGCCATGCCTCTTGATATACAGTTGTACGGTGTCACCTTCGGCGATATTCGGCCATTCTGGGATGCCTACATCGAGGTCTTGATCGATCAGTCTCACATCCAGAGTGCCGTCGCCAGGGTCGACAATTGCCGCGACGGTTGGCTCAGCGAGGGCGTTAAAGGGCAGGCTGGCCAGGCGCTTGATCCGTTGCGCCTGGTACTGACGGCGGGCTTCGTCGGCGAGCTGTCGGGTGGGGTGGCGTGAGTCTTTACTGTTCATCCGTAAACTCCTTTGCAGGGTGCGAAGCACACAGGTGTCAGGTGAATTCGGCTCCTGGCATGCCAGGGGGCGCTGACGTTACGTTAGCGCCCGTTCAGGCCATCGGACTACTGTTAAAAATGCTAGGCATGTCCCGACCTGAATAAGGTTTACTTCCTCATTCATCAGAGCTACTGCGAAGCAAACCAGATGACCTGGCGCAGGCGAGAAAGATGGTTGATGAGGCGGTGCAGATGTCCAACGCAGAGCAGCCTCACTCCGGAAATTCGGGATGGGAGGTGTAAACCTTATTCAGGACGGGACAGTGAAAACCAAAACGCCCGATGCGGTGCATCGGGCATTTTTAGGCCGATCGGCCTACGGGAACAGACCCCTACCGTAGTGAACTTGTTGCCACTTGTACCGAATTTCCGAGGCCCTTGATTTAGTCACCTCAATCCACCCTTTAGGGGAGTCGTACCAGATTTGCCCGTACGAGTAAGTAAGCGGGACTTTGTCGAACTGCGCGAGATGAACACTTGACAGGGAACTGGACCGTGACGTTCTTGCAATCGCGGAAGAAGTTGCTGGCGAGCTCGGTGGAATGGTATTTTCGAGCTGATTCATTTCCGCGACGGCTGCTATCGATGAAGTTCGGCTGCTTGCCCCACTTGTTTGCGCATTTAGGCTGGCAGGTGAGATATACGAGGCTCGTGTTGACGTTGAAGCGCGGGGCGAGGTGGGGAGCACGGCGTCGTCAATTACCGGAGAAGCGCCCGTCGTGGAGTTGCTTCTTGATATTGATGAGCTCGATGACCGCGCCGCCGGCGACCCAGACTGTCTCCTGAATGACCTGAAAAGACTGGCCATTTTTGTAAACGCCGTGTACATGAATGACAGGACCGTCATTGCTACGTTGATCCCGAAAGCGATCGCGTTCGCTTTCTCGTCCTGCTTGATGGTGGCGTAGATTTGCATACCATACGAGATGACGGCGCCGGCAGCGATGATGGTCAGCACCGTGGCCTTGGCGATCGTTCCCGCGGTGACGCTGGCGGCTGCTACCAGTGCACTGATCGAGCTCCCTGCGGTAAACACCGCTGCGAGGGTGGCAATCAGCCCGACGCCCAGCATCAACCATCCTTCCCAGTTCCCACCGCCGCCACCGTGGGTGGCCACCTCGTCCTCGACCGGGGAGCGCAGCCGGCCGGTGCTGCCCACACCCTCGTGCCCACTGGGATCGCGGAAATTCACCGGGTCGTTGCGGCAGTAGCTGTAGGGGTTGATATCGCCGCCATCGAACACAGTCAGGCTGTCGGGGCTATGGAAGCGCCGGATACGTTCGTTGTAGACCCGATAGCCCCGCCCGAGCAGGTACCAGCCCAGTGCAGTCGTGGCCAGCTCGCCGTTGAAACGCAACAGGCCTTTGGCGGCGGCCTGTTCGCTTTCCGGCAGGCTGCCGTAAGCGCCATAGCTGAGCTTGCGCAACTCGCCCAGGTGATACTCGGCGATCACGCTGTGGCTGGCGTTGGTCTGCAACAGCAGCGTCTGGCCAGGTTCGCCACACGCCTGCTGGGCCAACGGCCCTTCGCCGTTGTATAGCACTCGTTGCGCCTGCGCGTTACCTATGGCCAGGCTCAGCCGATACCCTTCGAAAAACACCTGTGTGGCTTGTTGACCGGTGGCCTGGACCGCATGAAGGTCACCGTTACCGTCATAATGGTATTTGGTGAGTACCTGGCTGGAGGCGTCGGTCACTGACAGCAAACGGCTCTGGGTATCGTAGCAAAGCCGCCGCCCGGCTTCGTCGTTGAGCAGGTTGCCGTTGGCGTCGTACTCGAATGGCGGTATGGGAAGGCCCGGCCGTGCGGGCAGATGCTGGATGCTGGCAAGCTTGCAGGGGTCGTCTTCCCGGGGGGTGTAGAGGGTACGGTATCTCGTTCCTTCGATGGTAGTCGTGACCATTTTGATATTGTCGAAACCGTCGTAGAGGAAGATCTCTTGACTGATCGGTCGGCCAAGTTCGTCCCGGGGTAATTCGCTGCCAGTGCAGCTGTAGGTGCTCAGGCGAGCTCGGCTGTCGTAGGCGAACGTTTCACCCAGCAGCAGCGTGCCCTCTTCGGTCAGCGTGCGGCTTTTCAGGCGTTCACCTGGGTACCAGGTCTGTTCCAGGGTTCGCGTTGGTTGGCCGGTGACCCTGGTGGTACGGCTGGTCTCGCGGTCGTGGTCATCGTAGCCATGGGTGGTGACCTGCTCACTGCCACTGGCCAGATCGGAAGTGGTGACGTGCTCGAGCCGGCCGAGGGTATCGTAACGGTAAGTGACCGTTACCTGTTCGCAGGTCATGCTGCTCACCCTTCCGGCGGCGTCATAGGTATAGCGTGTGGGGGTGCGCGTCTGGTCCTCGCGCAGGTGGATACGCCCGTGCAGCGATGGCTGGTAACGAGTGGTCCAGGTGACCTGGTCCTTGCCTGTCCACTGCTCGCGGATCAAATGGCCAAAGCTGTCGTACTCGTACTGGCGCTCGCCCTCTTCGCTGGTGGCGCGTTCCAGTTGGGCGTTGCGTGGGTCGTAGCCGTAGCTGCAGGTTTGGTCGGGGGCCACACTGGCGACCGGCGCGCCGGTCAGGTTGAGCAGGTAGCTCAGTTCGATCTTCGCGCCGGCAGGTGTGGTGTAGCTTGCCGGTCGGTTGCGTCCGCCTTGGTAGTGGTAACGATGGCTCTGTTTGCCCACGTCGGTACGCGTGCGGCGATGCAGGCTATCGAACGCTTGAGAACCCAGTATCGCACGTTGGTTACGGTCCCCCTCGGGTATCAGGGCAACCTCGGTGAGCAGCGCGGCTTCAGCGTGGGCGGCGTAGCCATGCTCGAGGACCGTCCTATCCGGCAGGCTGGTGCTGCTTAGCCGCCCTAGTGCATCATAGGTGAAGCTTTGGGTGTCGCCATGTTCATCGGTTTGGCGGTCGATGCGTCCAAGGCCATCGTAGGTGAAGTTACGTGTCCACAATAGTTTGCCGCTGGCGTCCAGCGTGCGCAGCTGGTCCGGGGCCTGGAACCTGTTCATCGAAGCTTCGGTCATTGCGTTGATGCGATCGCCGCTGCTGCGCCAACTGCGAATCACCATGCCTTCGCGGGTCGGCTTGGCTTGTTCGTGGTGAATGACGCCGTCGGGGGTCGTGGTGCGATGGCACTGCCCCCAGTCGTCGTATTCGAAGCGGGTGACAAGCGGCTGCGGATTGTTCTGGTACCAGTCATGCTCGGTGCGTTCGATGGTTTGACCTAGCGCGTCATAGCGTACTTCCAGGGTTTCGTGCAGGCGCTGGGGGACGTCTTTGTCGATGTGGTCTCGGGCCTCGCCGATCACTCGTCCGAACCCGTCGACATACGTGCGGGTGGTGACCCCGCCGACAGAAGTCGAGGATGTGCCAGGGGCCTCGCCCATATCCGTACAATGCAGATAGTACTGCCAGGTGTTCTCGGCACGGTGTTGCGGGTCCTCGGGGGCGAGAATCTCGCGTAGCGGGCGCCCAAGGGCATCGTACTCATAGAGTACTTGAACCCCTTCGGCGTCCTCGCGCAGTACCACGTCCCCGGTGAACGCCGACTCCTGAACCAGGCTCGTCGATACGCTGCCGTCCCACCCGCTGAAAGTTTCCTGAGTCTGTACCACCGGTACATTGGCCAGTGTCTGGTCGGCACCCAGCTGGCTGAATGCATGCGTCACCACGGTAGGCAGGAAGTCGCGGGTGGTCACTTTCATCACCACCCGCCCATGCAGGAACGGTATGTCGATATCGTTGACATAGGTGTACTCATGCCGGGTCAGCTCGACTTCCTGTTGATTGTCCAGCTGCAGCGTTCGCTCTTGCGTCACGGTATGCCAGTCGGCCAGGTCAGCTCGCTCAGGGTCTCTCAGTGCCGCCAGGGTCCTGTAGTCGAAACGCTTGACCAGCGTTGCGGCATTTCCTGGCCCGGCTACGGGTATCGTCACCTGTCGCTTCAGGTAGCTCACGAAACCTTCAGGATGGGGGGGGCAGACACCCTCTTCGCCGTCTTCGCCCTCGGCAGGATAGTACTCGCTGATTTCCTGCACCCCGTCGCGCCGAGTGAGGGTCCTGAGGTTCCCTTGGTGGTCGTACGTGCGGGATTCCTTCTCATGGTAAACCTCGCTCGAAGCGCTCGTCAGCCACCAGGAATATTGCGTTTCGATGGGCAATTGGCAGGTGGCCGGCTGCTGATCGAAGTCGGTATCGTCGTGCAGGTTGTAGCTGATGGTCTGGCGTGCCACCGCCTCGCCCTGGCTTGTTTGCTCCAGCACCAGCAGGTGGTAACGGTTGTAATGTCGGTTGATCGAGCGCAGCGCACGTGGCGAGCCGTTACCGTCGTTTGTCCAGTACGTCTCGATGGTGCCGTACCGATAGTCGCCTCTGTGCTGGTAGAGGTAGTCCAGGCCATCGTCGAGCCAGCTGTAGTTCAATTCATAGCCCAGGAAGTTGCGGGCGTCCGGACGCTGCGCATCCATGCAGTATTGGTAGCGGATGTCGACAGGGTCGCCGTCAGCGGTAGGGTGCCGCAGGTGCCGGGTGACCCTGGGTAATGTGGGCCGGTTGGCACTGGTGGGGAAATGATGCCCACCGTCGGCGTACTCCAGCCGTTCCACACCGCCCATGGGCGTACGCATTTCCACGACACACCACATGTCCCTGATTTTTCGGTAGTCGAAGGCCCAGGTAGCCTTCTCGTCAGTAGGTAGCTCGAAGCGTTCGAGCTTGCCTTCGGCATCGAGGTGCAGAGTGTAGGAGGGGCCTGGCTGGTCGCTGATGTCGGGGTTGAACGACAGGACCACGCTGTTGCGGCCTGGGGCCCGTTCTATCCGTAACAGCGTCTCGCCGTCGCTCTGATGAACGCGTGACAGGTAGGGATGGCCGCCGTAGGTGTCGTAGTCGAGGTTCAGCCGCTGGCCCTGTGGGGTACAGATTTGCACCGGCACGGCAGTACGGAATTCGCCGCTGCCGCGCTCTTCCAGGAACTCCACCTCACCGCTGCGGTGCACCAGGCGAAAAACCGCTGCGCTGTCGCGATAGAAGTGAAAACTTTCGAGCTTCTGCTGGCCCACGGTCATGCGCCCGAGCTGTGTCGGGTCGCTGATGATCTTGAAGTTTTCGCCGCTGTTGGTAGTGAGCAGCCCCTTGCTTTGGCGAAACTGCGACAGGGGTATATCCCAGCCCAGCCCGTAGCCAGCGTCAATGGGGGTCAAGGCATTGTAGGCGAGCGCGATGTCCAGCGCCGGCCCTCGCCGATCATGCGCTTGGACGGTAGGCAGTTTCAGGTTCACGGTGAACTGACCGGTGCGTGGGTCGACACTGGTTTGCAGTTGTTCGATGAAATTACTGGCATTGCTGCGCACTTTGGAATTGAGCGTCATTGTGCTGACCTCGTAACAGGGGTACTGGGTCAGGCACCGGTCACGGTAGAAGCCGGGCCTGTTTGTCGCAGACCTTAGCAGCGTGATCCAGGTGTGCCACCTAGCATATTTGCCAGTTTCCCCGTGGGTGGGGCAGGGGTAAAAAAGGTTCCATTGCGAGCTTCTGAGACCTCAGTAGCGCTCATCGATGGAGTTCCCCATGCCGTTTTTACCGATGCCTGATGTTCCGGCACTCGATGCCAACAACAGCCTCGATGCCGATGCATTGGGTGAAATGCTCGACACACTGATCTGCTATCCGGGCATTGTCGAAGGTGACAAGCTCGATATCGATCTTCGCGGCTGTGCAGCCGACGGCAGCCCTTCGGATCACCTTCAAGTGCAATTGGCTGTAGATGAGTTGGATGACCAAGGGTGCTATCACTGCCTCATCCCGGCAGGGAGGTTCAGTGGCCTGAAAGGCGGGTGGGTGTTCTACGCTTACGCTGCGTATACCCGGGTAGGCACCCCGCGCGAAACCTGTGAAGCGTCATTGCGGCGGTTTTTCTATGTCAACCGTGAATTACCGGCACAGGGCGGCATACCGGTAGCGCAGCTCATGGAGTCGCATGACTTGACCGTGGTGGTCGATGATCTGGGCGGCCAGGATGCGCACCTTCTGCTGTTGCCCTATCAGGCAATGAGTGAAGGGGACCAGCTCACGTGCTCGTGGTCGCTTGTCTTCCCCGACAATGATTCAGAAGTCCAGAAAGGGACCATTGGCCACACGGTGGGGCCTGACGACATAGACCGTGTAGTCAGCTTGCTATTCCCCCATTCGATCCTCGCGACCGGGATCGGCCTGGCCTTGAAGGTTTGCTACCGCATCGCTTATGTGGGGAACAATCGCTTCAGCGATTCGCCCATGCAAACGCTGCTAGTAGAGAGCAGCGACCCTGGCCTGCCGGACTTGCTGCCCCCGCCACGGGTGCGCGACGTTCCCCCTGGTGCCGACGGCACGGTGATCATCGACCCCGATGCTTACCCTGAAGGTATCACCCTCGAGTTCGCAGCCTATGATGGCATGTCCGACAGAGATGGCGTGGTTCTGCTTCTGCAGTACGCCTCGGGGACCAGCGAGGCGCTCGGCATGCGGCTGGACCTTACGTCAGTGGACAGCCAGTTCTTTGCATTCAGTCTCGATGGGCAGTGGGTGCGTGACCATCGTGGCGACAAGGTGGTGCTCTCATACCAGTGCGCACGGGGTGGCTACGATAGCCGCTCGCAGGGCCTGATCATCGACATCAGGACCCAACTGAAATTGCCCACTCCAAGCGTGGAAGACGCCGTGCCTGGCGACGACGGCGGAGAGTACGACGGCTCTATCGACGGCTGGAATTCGCTGAATTTCGGTTCGGCCATCTTGATACCTGACCTTTCAGACCTGCCGGTCGGAGCCGAGCTCAGTGCTCACTGGCGGGGGTTCACCGAGGCGGGTTCGCGAAGCTTTCTGCTAGCGAGAGGCCAGAGGCGCTGCCCTGTCCCAGCCGACCTGATACTGCCGAATCTTGACCGGGTCGTAGAGGTTTCCTGCTCGGTCAGCTTGGGGGGGGAACACCTGGGCAGTTCCGACGCCTATCGGCTTCACGTTGCTGACACCGTCAAAGAGCGCCTCCCAAGCATCCAGTGCCAACCGGTCGAGAACGGCATTGTGTCGCTGGCGAAGGTGCCGGACAAGGGGCTGGAGCTAAGTGTTCCCTACTGGAAAGGCATGGCTGTCGATCAACTGGTCACCCTTGAAGTTCACGGACTCGTCGGTAGCGCCTCCAAAACCTTCTACCCGCGCTGCAAGGTGGCCGTCAGCGACGAGGAGGAAATGGCTGGGGAAATCGTTGCCCAGTTCGAAAAGGCCCAACTGAGTGAGTTGGCATTGAACCAGAGTTTCCAGGTTCGGGGCAGTGTGAGCTTCGACGAGGGCGCTTCTTTCAAACCGTTCAAAGCGCTAGCCCTGACCCTGATGTCGTAGCGGCTTCGATATGGCAGGCAGGGTGTCGTCCCTGATCGCCATCAGATCCATAACCAAGTAAGAGGACTATCTGCATGTCCGTACATACCGTAGAGGCAATATTAGAGTGGATGGGCCGTTATCCAGACTTGGCCAAGTGGGATTTCGTCCATGCCCTGGACGTCCGGGGGCTCAACGATTCGATGCACCAGGGGTATCTGTTGCGTTGGCGCGAAGGGAATGCCATCGACGAGATCAACGGCCAGTTCGACATCGAACATACCGATCTCTCATACAACTTGAATGATGTGCGCCTGGCGGCTCCACAGTTGGACCTGAGCATCGTTTCCGAAGCACGGCCAGTGGCGCGTGTGACGCTGCAGGTGGAAGGCACCGTGGTCATGCTGCAGCGCCTGCGCGGTATCCGTCAATTGGCCCATTACGATGCGCTGGACAGCCTGCGTTTGAGATCCGACCATACTTTGGTCGCTGCTGACGGCAGGCTTCAGCTCGACCTACCGAGCGGTGACGACTTTTTCATAGAAGGAATGGGCTCTTCGGTCGACGGTACGCTGGGGGGGGGTGTTTTTCCAGCGCCATTTCGCCCAGCTGAGCGATGCACAGCGTTACTTCCTGCTGGCCGGCATCCGCCCCTTGCCAGACAAGCCGTTGCGTGCTGGCAAGAATATGGTCGCCAGGCTGCAGCGCAGCGACGATGAGCAGCGCATGGCGCTCGTGCTGTGGTCGACGCTCGATAGTGGAGCCAACGGTGAGCTGCCGGGTGCCCCGTTACCTTTCCTGCTACCGGATGAGTTCGCCGGCCCGCAGCAGGTGACCAGTCTGTTATCGCTGGCCACTCTGCAACGTGTGGCGTTTGCCGAGGCCATTTTGGGGCTGATTCCTGATGGCAATTTCTCCTGGACGAGAGGCGAGGGTGGCAAGCTCGAGGGGCTTTCGGCGCGTGCAGGCCGGCTACATGTCCCTGGCAGTGACTACAGCTCGCAAGCGTTTGTCTTTCAGCTCGACGGTTTCGATCTAGAGGCCCAAACCCTACGAGCGACATTTTCGGCGCCGGCGAGCGAGCAGGCCTGGCGCCAGTCGTTCTCGTTGTCATTGAAATACCGCCCGCGCGAAAGCTCGTCCTGGAGCAGCCTGTCGCTGACAGGCTCGGTGACGCTGGCTCACCGTTTCGTATTGGGGCTGGCAAGTGGTTCAGCCTTCATGACCGAGGGCAAACTGCAGACTTCGGCCATTGGTACACCGGTGGTCCAGCTCACCGGTGGGCTGCCGCCCGACCTGCCCATGGAGGCGCGCGCACAAATTGAAGAGGCAGTGGCGTATTCGATCCACAAGGCCTTCTACAACGCGTTGGCCCCCCACCTGACGGCGCATATCGGCGAGCAGTTACTGCAGGACTTCACAGTGGGTGAGGCTAGCCAACCGGTGCCCCAGCGGGTTGAGTCAGCGATCAACCCGGCGGTGTTCGGTAGCTTGCGGGCACAGGGCTCAACGCTACGGATTGTCGATGCACCGCTGGTGCTCAAGGCCAGAGATGTACATACCTTTACGGTCGAGCCCGCTGACGCCACGCTGCATTGGCGGTTGACCGGGTTGCCCGGCGGTTCGGGGGAGTGGGGGCGTATCGATGCCGACACTGGCACCTATACCGCGCCAAGCCTCAATGCCATGGGCGGTCTCGCCACACGCATCATGGTCACCGCGACCGATAGGGTTACCCAGCAGACGAGCGACGTCCTGGTTACCGTGTTGCCCCAAGGGATCAGCGTCAATCCCTTGATCAGGGTGCTGCAGCCAGGGGATGGAGTGCAGTTGAGTGCGGCATCGAACGGCGGCGGCAACCTGGCTTGGTCTATCGAGGACGCAGGGCCAGGAGCAGGCCACCTCGAACCGACCCCCGATGGAGCCTTCTGCACGTACACCGCAGGTAGCCCCGATCCCGAAAAGGCGTGGGTGATCGACGAAATCGTCGTGAGCGATGGGCGGGGAGTAAGCCGCAAGGTACACATGCTGGTGGAGCAGCGCCAGCCGCTGCTCGACATCGCCCTCGGCCCGCTGCAACCGGACGGCCGTGTGCAACTGGAGGCGCGTTTCAACGGCACCCTGCTGGATGAAGTGACGTGGCACCTGCCGCTAGGTGGCCCTGGCTCTATCGATAAGCAGGGCATGTACGCGGGCGATCCGTTGGCCGTCGAGCATTACGTCCTGGTCGCCGCCAGCTATCAGCAACCCGAGTACGGCACCTTTGAGGGCTACTCGATTCTGCCACTACCGCTTTCGGCCCACTCGGCACTGCTGTCGCAGCTCGTCTGGCACGAGGCAAACGTCACAGGCAGCAATGATCCGCAAATGACACGAGGCCATCGACATGCTTAGTAATTCACGTAACGACATTATCGCTCGGCTGCAAGGTCCGAGTACCCGCGGCTGGGGGGCGGTCTCGGTGTTCAGCCGCGCTCGGCTCAATCGGGCGCTGGAGCAGCAGTACTTGAGCCGTTTGGAAACGCTTACCTTCTTGCCGCCCTGCTCACTCGAATTCCAGGCAGCGGACAAGCGCATCGCCTTGGTCATGATCGAGTTCGGCACCCCGAGGCTGTCCTTCGAAACGGCCTCGCTCGATGATTCTCAGGCCAGCTTGACCATGAACATCATTGGCGGTGAGGTGCTCGAATACTGTGGTACTGGGGAGCTACTGGCCCGGTATGAGCTGTCCGAAAGCATGGGCTACACCCTGGAGATGGCCATCGAGTTGACCCAGGTGCAAGGTATCGTCGACCAACGCGGGCGCGTGGTGCTCGATCTGTCCCAAGGTACCCGCCTTGCCAGCAATCTGTACGAAGGGGAGCTCGCCGAGGCGTTGAACCCCCGGCTCGCTAGCTGGTTCGCCGGGTTACCTCGGCAACGCACCCTGTTCGACCTGGGCATCATCGACCTTCAAGGGGTGAGCCCGCTGACACCGGATCATTTCATCATTCGTACCCAGGCCGCGCCCGGGGCGCAACTGCTGGGTGCGAACAATTATGGGGCTGGGGCGGTGCTGGTGTTCATCAAGCTGCTAGGCAACGATGCAGATGGACTCGAGCCTGACCGCGACTTCCCCTACCTCATACCTGACGATGACGATGGTGAACGGTATTCCGCGTCGCTGCTGGTCCAGCGGGAGATGCTCGAGCATGTCACCGGCGACCGTCTCGATGTACTCAGCAGCCTGTTGTTTCCTGGTGGTCAGGTGTTCCAGGAGGTCGACCGGGCTTCACCCAGGGATCTGATCGTGTTTGGCGACATCGCGCCACACCGTAGTCTGTTGACCTTATCCCCGGCGACTCGAACGCTACAGGCCGGGGAGACGGTTCAGTTCACCTTGCATGATGCCGATGGCGCGTCGCTACAAGCGACGCGCTGGACGGCGATGAGCCTGCGCAGTCACCAGCGCAAGGCGGATGGCATGTTCG
The DNA here is from genome assembly GCF_003205245.1 of Pseudomonas sp. MB-090624. NCBI lineage: Bacteria > Pseudomonadati > Pseudomonadota > Gammaproteobacteria > Pseudomonadales > Pseudomonadaceae > Pseudomonas > Pseudomonas sp. MB-090624. Next base: position 27,374 of record NZ_QJRK01000055.1, read on the forward strand.
TGAGTGGCCGCCCGGGCTTGTACCAGGCCGCCGACGTAGAGGCCATTGGCCACAACTGCCTGACCGTGGTGATCACTGCCGAGCACGAGCAAGGCGGGGTTCTACGCACCGCCAGCGCCCGGTTGCTGGTGCAGCACCAGCCGGTCGCCTTCGCGCCTGCACTGTACAAGACCGTTGGTGGCCTGGAGCCGGTGATGTTGAACGCCTCGCGTACCGATGAGCGTGCCTTGTCCTGGCGCTTGCTGGAGCCTGCATTGGGCACCTTGGTGCCAGAGGCACGGCAAGCGAAATTCGAACCTGCTGCGGGCATAACCCACGACGTGGCGTTGCAACAGATCGCTGTCGACGCCGAAGGCAAGCAGCGCCTCGGCGTGGTGCTCAACAACAGCTATCAGCCGGCCCGCATCACTTCCAGCGAACAAGGCGCGATCAAGCCAGGCCAGCAACGCACGTTCATGCACGGCGATGCCACTTGGTTGCCCAGCGCCGAACGTCGTTGGCGCGCACTGGGCAATGGCGTACTCGATGCTCAGGGCCAGTACACCGCGCCCGCCGGCTTGCTCGCGGCCACGGATGTGGTAGCGCTGGCGTTTGTTCAGAATGGTGTGAGCTACCCTGGTGGGCACGCGGTAGTGACGGTCTCGAGCCTGGAACCGGAAAAGAGCTGGACAGATCTGACGATGTTTCAGGTAACGCTCAGTGGCGGTGTAGGGAGCACGCATGAGGGACGCGCATTCGCCAACGGTTACCACCAGTTGCAGGTAGACATCAAGGTGAAGCCGGTTCAGCCGGTTTCTGGAGACGAGGTCTACTGGCTCAGCCCTACGGAAATCGCCAGCATCCGCTTGCGCGATCGCCGGTCGGGGATAGACATCGACCTGTTGGATGAGAAGGTCGAAGGCATCGAGAGCGGCTCTACGTCTCTGTACGCAACGCGCACCACGCCCAATCGGTTCCGTATCTCCCAAGGCGGGCAGGGTCATACGCGTTTGGCCGACGCGGACGAGGGGGTTACCTTCAAAACGCTCTATTTGCACGCACGCTACGAGAACGCCCCGAGTGCCGAGTTCAACTTGGTTCTGGATAAGGATGGGGGCGGCGAGTTTGTTTCGACAGACAAGGCCCTTGATAACGTCTCGTTCACATTCAGGTATATACCACGCCCTATTTTCAAAGAGGAGCATTACAGCATGACGCGTTGGCGCGTCGAGGGCGGGTCAGCGGCCCCGGGCGACCCGGAAGAGGACAATTTCGACTTTCATCTGCGGACCCAGGATTACTTTCGTCTGGAGTACGCTCAGGGTAGTTTCGAGACATGCAAGTTCTATTGGCTCGCTGACTACGCCAAAGATTCAGTGGTAACACCGCCCTGCTCGCTGCTGACCTGGGAAAGCCGCTACAACAACGAGGTGATGGCCAGCTATACCGGCTGGATTTTCCGCGACCGCCTGGAAAAAAAGGAAGGCAGTGGCCCGCCGCCACTTGAAATAAAGTATGACAGCCGCCTGGGACCTTATGTGGAAAAAGTGATTTGGGACTTCGATCAGACGGTAAACCTGACTGGTTTCAAGGACGGCACGTTGGTAATCGTCAACTTCAGGCATGACGACTTTGCATTCAATGCGCAAGCCCTGTCTGTCGTCAATAAAGATCTAGGCGTCGAGTTGGTAGACCAGGACGGCAATGCCCACTATCTGCGTCTGTCTTACGGGCAGCCCACTCAGGTTGGGCGGCGCAATCAGGTGGAATTCAAAGTCGAGCCACCTCCGCAGAGCGTGATGCGGGCCACTTCGAGAGGAACGGTATAATGAAACTTCGTACAAGCTGCATGTTGGCGATCTTGGGGCTGCTGGCACTCGATACAGCGTTTGCCGGCAATATCGAATTCGCCGAAAAGTGGGACAGCGCCAATGGCCCCGGCGGGGATCGGTGTTCAATTAACGTCGAAGTAACTCAATACGAACAAATCTTTGACTTCAAAGATGCTAGTACTAATACCTGCAAGAATGATCAGATGACTTTCTTCAAGCTTAACAACGTGCCGTCATCGGCCGAGATCGGCTTGTACTCAGAGGCTAAATGTAGAGAGACAAACACACCGGATTGGTATTTCAAATTAAAGACGTATAAAGACCCTGTGTCTACGGCGTGGATAGAAATTCCTGGTTTGGAACATGTGCCTCCGAGTGGAATTGTCAAGGCGGGTTTGCGTCGCATGAGCTATGTTCATAATCAAGGAAAAATCAAAGGGAAATTGTCTTGTGTGTCAATCCATCTCTATTGACTGGTCGCACGCACAACCCTTTCTGGAGATACCAACATGACCGATTCCACTGCCGTTCATTCGAACGCCTTCAACTTCATGAGTTACCTCGCTTCCGGTGTCGACCCACGCACCGGCCAATATACATTCTCGGTAAACTTGCCCGGGCTCAATTGCAATTTCCTGCAGGGGCCGCTGTTCGAGTTCCCGTTGTTCTACAGTCCGCTCAATACCGTCGATTCGGGGTTCGGCAAGGGTTGGACGTTGCGGCTTTCGCAATTCAACCCCGCCACGGACGTCGTCTCGCTGGCCACCGGTGAAAGCTACAAGGTCACTGGCAAACCCGCCGGCAAACCCTGGGTGATGAAAGAGCAGAAACTCGAAACGTTCCATTTCTACGCGCACGGCAACGGAGGCTATCGTATCGTGCACAAATCGGGCGCTGTCGAAGTGCTCAAGCCGCAAGGCGCCCGCAACCTTGCCGTGCCCGTGGAAATCTACAATGCGCAAGGCCATGGCATACGCCTGTACTACGAGGACTTTGGTGGCTTCCCGCGGTTGGCATCGGTCACCCAGGACGATGGCGAGGTGGTGTTGCAGATCAAGCGAGAAGGGAATGCGCTGTCCGCCACGACTTTTCCCAACCTGGAAGACGCACAGGCCCGCACGGCATTCACGTTGCTTCTGGGCGGCGATGGGCAAGTGGAACGGCTCATACTGCCGACCGAGGAACAAGCTTCCTGGCGCTTGCGCTACGAAACCGTGCGCGACCTGCTGTGCATCGTCGAGGTGCAGACCCCGACGGGCGCCCTTGAAGTGTTGCGCTACGAAGACGAAGGCCATTTGTTTCCCGGCAATGCCCGCACCTCGCTCCCTCGGGTCACGCACCATTTGGTCCACCCCGGATTCGAGCAACCCACGATCGAGAAGCGCTACGGCTACGAACTCGACCCTGGCCGACCTGACAAGCACAATTTCCTCGGTAACGGGCTGCCTGTGACCTGGCAGGACGATGGCTTGGACAACCTGTTCCGCTATGTCGGCACCTATGCATACGGGTCGGTGGAAACCTGGTATGTCGCCGATGAGCAAGGCGTGGCCCAGCCCGTGCGCACCATTACCCGCGCGTTCGATCAGTTCCACCTGCAAACCAGTACACAGACCGTCCAGAACGACAGTGTTCAACGCTCGAGTACGGTGTACAACGTGCAGCTCGACAGTGACGGCAACATGATCGAGTTCGCCCAGCAACCGGCCAATGTGCAGTTGCCCACCCGGAGTACCGAGGCCTGGTGGCGCCATTCACAATCGGCTGTGCGCCGTGAACAGAGCGTCCTGACACGGTATGACGGGTTCGGCAACCTGCTGGAGCAGGTCGATGCCACTGGGGTGAAGACGCTGCAGCAGTGGTATGACGCGTCGGATCAGGACGGGCATGACGCCGACCCTGAAGGGTTCGCCCGAGACCTCAAGCAGAAGACCGTGGTGCCGGCCGAAAACGGTGTGGGGGCGGCCAGCGTCCTGGTAAGCCGTTACCGTTATGCGACGCTGGCGGCATTGGGCAATGATGGCGACGCGGGCGTGGAGCTTGCGCCGTGGTATGCACTCGACAGCGAGACCCTGGTGGAAATGTTGCCGGCCGACACTGAACGGCAGTGGCAGGAAATGACCTACGAGTACGAGACCGACCCCGCCGAACGCTGGACATACGCTCGACCGCGGCGCAAGGTTCAGCGCATGGAAGGTGGCGACCTCACCACGCGGTATGCGTATAGCCAGCTACCCTACACTGCTGGCCAGACCGCGCTGCTGGGCAATACCGTGCTCCAGGTCCAGGAAACCCTGACCGGTTCGCTGGAGGGCGACGATCAGCACTCGCCTACCCGAACCATCGTGTCCCAGCATTCGGTAGTGCTTGACGAGCCTTTGCTGACGCGCGACGACAACGATGTCGAAATACGCTACGAATACGACGCCTTGCACCGGGTCACCTGCGAGACTGTCGCGCCCGACCGGCCCGAGCAAGCCAGTCGGCGTTACCAGTACCAGCTCTGTGCCGCTGCCGGCGAGCAGGCCAGCCAAGTAAGCTTTGACGTCAAGTCGGTGGTCACCCGCAGCGAGTTCGACGGTTTGAACCGGGTGATCGCTGAACTGCGTGAGGACGTCGATGCGCTCATTGATGGCAGTGGTGACCTGCATCCGACCTATCGCGCTGCCTTCAACGCGCTGGGAGAACAAATAGCGGAAGAAGACATCGACTGGGTAGACGGCAAGTTGTTGGAATTGCGCACCACATACCGTCATGACGACTGGGGGCAACGATGCTGCACGGTTGGGCCAGACCGGGTGCACCATTATGCCTATACCGACCCGGTTGGGGTCGCTGAGCACGACGGGGTGGTCACTCGGGCCTGGGACGAGGTCGAGGCGGTGGCTTCGGACGGAACCCGTCAGTGGCTCAAGTCCGGCGTGACGGTCACCTGGCTGAACCTTTTCGACAAAGAGGTACGCACCGAACGGCAAGACATCGAGGGCAACACGATCAGTATCCAGGAAGACAGCTACGATGGGTTGGGGCGCCACACCCGCGAGGTCATCGACACACGGGTCAACCAGTACCATTATGATGTCTTCGACCGCTTGCTCGAGCATAAGCTGCCGTATGATCACATTGTCGTCCGTACTTATGCCTCGCACAGTGCCGACGACCTGCCAACCTCCATAGCGATCAATGGCAAGACACTGGGCGAACAGAGCTTCGATGGCCTGGGGCGGATGAGCACCTCCACCACTGGCGGCCGACTGCAAACCTACACGTACAACGGCAGCCAACTGCGTCCGCAAACCGTGACCATGCCCAGCGGCGATTTGGTGGAATACGACTACCTGCCAACGCTTGTCGATGAGCCCGTCAGCAGGATTATCGCTCCGGCGGGAACCGATCGAGCAGGGCAGGCGAACGCGCAGGACATCTACTACTACGATCGCCAGAATGGACGGCTGTTGAGTTGCGTCGCGGGGGACCAGACAGTCGTGCGCAGCTATTACAGTACCGGGCAAGTGAAGGACGAAACACGGACTTACACTGCGCCAGCCGCGAACGGCGATGATCAGACCTTCACCATGAAGTACGGCTATAGCGTCAAGGAGCGCCTGACGAGTTATCAGGACGTTCTCGGCGGCGTGCAGACCTATCGCTATGATGAGAGCGGCCGCTTGTCCCGGACGACCCTGGGCTCCACCACGGCGGACTTCACCTACGACGCATTCGGACGCACCCATTCCATCACGACAAAAGACGGCGACCAGCAGTTGGTGACGACCTTGATGTATGACGAGTTCGATCGAGAGGTCTTGCGTACGTTCGACTTCGGCGGTGGCCTGACGCAGAGCTTGACGCAGGTGTACAACGACATCGATAACTTGGTGCAACGTACGTTGTGCGAAGGCAGCACGGTACTGCGCGATGAGTTCTTTACCTACAACCTTCGTAACCGTTTGACGGTGTACCAGTGCAAGGGTGAGGGGGGGCAGCCTGCATTGCAGGCCCCCGAGGACCCATGGGGCAATGTGATCGCGCAGCAGGCATTCATGCTCGATGAGTTGGACAACATTACCATGGTGACCACCACCGATGCCGAAGGCCAGATCCACAGGACCCTGTACAATTTCGAAAACCCGTTGGATCCGGCACAGCTGACCGGTCTGGCCCATTACCCTGCAGATCGGTCGGTGCTGCCACCTGTGTCGTTCACCTACGATGCCAATGGCAATATGACGTGCGACGAGGCAGGCCGCACGCTGACCTATGATGGCCTGAACCGTCTGCGTGAAGTCGTCGATGGCCAGGCCAGTCACCAGTACCACTACGATGCTCAGGACGTGCTGACGGGCACCTCTGGGCCGGCTTGAACCTATCGCGGTGTGGCACGCTAGCGGTAGCGCAGGGTGAAGTTCAGCGCGCCGCTGGCAGCGCCAGGGATAACGGTGTCCTCGGTCTGGAACAGATGGGCACCCAAGTCCAGGCGCATGTCGCCCGAGCTGAGCGGCAGCATGTCGTGCTCGACTTCCAGGGGGAAGGGCGAGCTGTCGTTCTTGACCACCTGGATGCCGACGCCGTCGGCGTCCGCGCCAGCGCCTATGCTGAAAACGCCGGGGTGGCGCGGGTCTGCCAGCGAGCCGTTGGTCGGGTCCAATTGCAGCGTCACCCGGCTATTGCCGCCAGGGTCGGCAACGCAACCTGTCAAGGCGATCGTGAAGGGTACGGTCGTGGTGCGCGACCCTGGTCCGGTGAAGTCGCTTTTCTGCCATTCCCCAAGCACCACGGGGTTCGGGCTCACTGCGTCGCCGACGATACTGCACTCGGCCTGGACGATGGTGGCCGATACCAGGAACTTGAACGCTTCACCGAAGTTATTGAAATCGAGGACGGCATTGAACATTTGCTTGGCGGCGATCCGGTGGGGGCCGGGTGCAATATCACCGGTTTTGACGAAGGTGATCTGTGTGTAAAGGAGGCCCAGTATTGTTCCGACAAGGCCGTTGTCGGTATCTCTGTAAGCGACGTAAGGCACACGCGTGTCACCGTTCTCTGGAATGAAGCTACTGGATATAACGCCGTCAAGCGGCCTCTTGACCCGGATGCGCACACCTATGCCGTCAATCCCGGTTTCGAGAATGTGTCCATCTGAGGGTTCACCGCCGATCGGTGGCAACGGGTGTGGGACAATGGGCACGCTCGCGTTGAGGTGCAAGCGCATGTAGGCGCCGTCGCCAAAATGAAAGCATGTAAGCCTTGCGCCGTCGGTCCTTTCCCAGGTTTCAGGGTCGAGTTGGCCGATGACCGTACCGACCGGGGCGTCGCGCGGCACGTGCAAGGTTCCCAGGTCACGGTGATAGGTCATGGGAATAGGCCCGGGAAGCGCCACGGTACAAAAGGAGGGATCTGCGCTTGGCGCTGCTTGGCCGTGCGGCAGGAATCCGAGCGTACAGATCAACGTGGTGATAGCGAGGGTATTGCGGGGGCTGAACATTGGATATCCTTGTCTGGCGGTCAACCCGTGGGCGACCGACCAAGGCTGGTGAGTCAGTTGCAGGTTAGGGTTTGCTGTCGGTACCCGTCCGAAATGGGCAGGCCAGCAGGGTTCAGTTGCACCTGGCAGCGTGGTTGGTCGTCTTCGCCCCAGTGCGCGGTCAGGGTGTGCTCACCCTCATCCAGGGCCAGCAATAGCTGCCCGCCCTGGCCGACCATGCCTACTACCTCTCCCGAGTGGTCGAGCAGTTGTGCGCCGAAGGGCAGCACGTGGCCGTCGGCGTTGTGAAGGGTCAGCACCATGCGGTTGATGCGGCGGGCCTCGAAGCGGTGCCTGACCACCGCTCCGCGCCGTGGCACAAGCTGGGCTGTGGCATTTTCGATGGTCACATCCGCCCCGAGTTGGTCGGTATCCAGTACCAAGGCATTAGGCTTGTAGGGGCGCAGGTGAGGAATCAGCGCGTAGCCGTTGGCGTCGGTACGGGCTGCGCCACCCTGGCGTATGCCGACGTCGGCGATCCCTGGCACCTGTACCAGGCCCATGGTGTCTCCCAGGTAGGGGCCGAAAGCCAGGCCGTCTTCATGCAGCAGCACGGCGCCGCTGGCATTTACCGATACGTTACGGTACCGCTCGCTCAGCACGCCTCCTGCACCGAGGCTGGCGTGCGGTGTTTGGTATGCCAAGGCCAGTGAAAGGGTGTCATTGCGCTGCTGATCACGCTGAACGCTGGCGTTATAGCCTAGCTCCGGTCCCGCTTGGCCGCTGAGTGAGGTGCGCAGGCTACTGCCACTGGCGCTGTACGACACGTCGGTCGACAGCCGGTGGGTGGCGCCGAACTCCAAGGGCATCGACAGGCTCAGGCCGATTTGGCGGTCACTGTGTGAGCCGGCGCTGGCCAGGGATTGCGAAGCATACAGGTTGTAGTTGAGCGAGCCATGATAGCCGCTGAAATTGAACTGGAACTGACGTTGTACGTCCTGGCGCTGCCAGTAGTTTTGCTGCGACAGGTTCAGGCTGATCGAGTGCCCTTTGCCGATTTTCTGGTAAACCGAGGCCTCGAGGCGGCTGCGACGACTGCCGAGAAAGCTGCGTTCATTGCTGCCTTGCCGGACCCATTCGTCGAAGTCCCGATACCCTTGGGTGGAATAGCGGTAACCGGCGAAGCGCAGGTGTGTGTCGGCGCCGAAGCTCTTGCTGTAACGCATCGAATAGCTCTGGCCCTGCAGGTCGCGGTGCGGCGCTGGCAGCTCGCTGCTGGCGTGGGTCACATCCAGTGAAAGCGCCCCCAGCTCGCCCAGGTCGCGCGCCACGCCCAGCGCGACTGCGCGATACCCGGTGCTGGACATCATCCCGCCGTACACCGACGAGCGCCAAGGTGTGCCCATGGCCAGGCCGGCCTGCCAGAATACCGGGGTATCGAACTTGTCGGGCGGGTTGTAGCGCCCCACTGCGGCGCTGTAGTTCCAGACCCCAGGCCGTAGAAGGTTGCCGATGCTGGCATAGGGTTGCTGAAAGCGGCGCACCTGCCCATCAGCTTCGGTCAGCACCACCTCCAGTTCTCCAGTACCTCCTACGCTCAAGTCGTCGATGGCATAGGGGCCAGGGCTGACATAGGTGGAGTAGATCGGGTAACCGTTCTGCCAAATTTCCAGCTTGGCGCGGCTCTGGGCGACGCCGCGGATCACAGGGGCATAACTGCGCAGGGCATCCGGCAGCATGTCCTGGTCTGCGTTCGCGCGTACACCGAGCATGGGAATGCTTCGAAACACTTGGCTGTCGGTGAACGACTCGCCCAGGGTCACGGCTCCCCACGTCCCGGGCAGGTCGTGCTGGGCGAAGGTATTGGTCCTGTCCCAGTGTGCCCCGCTGCCGCTGTCTTGTCGCCAGGATTGCTGGCTGCGTAGGCGCCAGCCCTGCACGTTCAGACCGGTATTCAGGTACAGGTCCTGGCTGTACTGGCTACTCTGGTAGCCGTCGCTGCGTCGCGCCGAGGCCTGGTAATTGACGAATGCTGCGTTGATGCCACTGTCCCAACGCTGAGGGTCGACATAGCCTGCCACATCACGGCGCAAGGCGATTTGCGGTATGGACAGCGATAGCTGGAGCTTTTCGCTGTCGAAGTTCACTTGCGCGCCGGGCACTACGCCCGGCAGGTCCAGGCACTGGAGGCTGGTGGCCGTCGGATCCTCCAGTGCATCCAGGCGCAACCCCAGCTCACCCAGGAGCGCCGGGGGGAGGCAGGCTTCGAGCGTTTGCGTGCGGGCATCGTTTTCGAACGTCAGCAAGTGCTCACCGATGTCCTCTAGATTGACGATCAGCCTCACCCGGTAACGCCCCGGCGGTAGTTGCTGTTCATCGCTCAAGGCGCCGAGCGCCAGGGCGCTGGCGCCAGGTTGGCGGGGGTCCTGGCGAAGAAAACCGGCTTCGAAAGGTGCAGCGATGGCTCTGCCCGGTTGCACGAGCAGGGGCAGTAGACAGCTGAGCGCGAGCAGCGCTCGCCGCACCGACTCGCTGTCAGGACAGGTTGGTGATGGGTTCATGTGTTCCATTCCTGAAGGCGACTCGCTACGCTCAGATAGCGTCCTGCACGGGGAGGGTCAGAGGCGGGGTCAGGCCACCGTAATCGTTGATGAACGTAACGGTGACCTTCAGGCCACTCGTGCCGAGTTGGCGCGGTATTGCATAGCGTTGCGTCTCTAGCGGGCGCAGCATGTCGGCCTCACGCAGCGGGTGACGCTGGTCGGCAAGCTGCAGCTCGAACCGGCTGAACACGTAGTGATAAGGCGTGGGATTACGTACTTGCAGGTAGCGGCGGCCGCCCTCCTGCACGGTGGAGAACTCCAGCTTCTTCAGCTCGCGTGCCGGGTTCCCGGCGATGGCGGTGGGCCGGTAGAACAGCTTGATGCGTGTACGCAGGGCGATGCGTAGCGTATTGCGAGCAGCCGAGTCCGGGTCGGCTTGTGGGACTTCCTGCAGGTTGAAGAAGAACAGCGACTCGCGATCCTGGGGTAACTCATTGGGTAACCCATTGATCTGCACGGTCTGCTCTCGGCCGGGGTTCAGGCGAAACAGTGCAGGGGTGGTGACGAGCGGCACGCTGGTAGTGGTGTCGTCAGCCTCGGTGTTGACCCAAGCCTGTGCGGCATAAGGCTGCGCCGAGGGATTGGCGACAACTACCGAGGCACTGCGTTGATGAGCATCGTAGACGATGCGGGTGGTGCTGATGGTGAGCGCTGCCTGGGCACCGTTAGGCGCCAGGGCGAGCGGCAACAGACAAGCGCACAGCAAGCGCCTGCCTGACGTCAGAACATTCATGTCGAGACCGTTCGAGGTGAGGTTGTAGCGGAAAACTCCAGGTGCGCGGGCGGCACCTGGAGTGAATCGTCAGGGCAGTTCGACCGAGAAATTGACGCGGGCCTCTGCGAGGCCTTCGGTCACTACCGTTTCTGTCGATTGGTAAGCTGCATAGAACTGCATGTCAGTAGGTTGCGACGGAGAAATGTCGTACTCTTCCGACTCCATGTCGGGCTTGAGGATGTTGTGATTCTGATCCTTGATCAGTACGCCCAGGCCCGATGCTGTGCCGTCGCCCCGGCGCAGCCCGTAGAGCTCGTCGCCACCCACTACGCCATGCAAAGCTTCAAAAGTGACCTTGGCTTTGGTGCTGGGCGTACAAGTCGCGTCGGGCGTAATGCGCAGTGCGAAAGCCTTTTCCGGTGAAGTGGTACCCACTACCGGGAAGTGCTTGGGCAGGAAGTTGCCCATGGAAACGGAAGGCAGGACGCCCATGCCCGGCTCTACCACCTCGATTGGGCAGGTGCCGCCAGCGTAGATGTAACCCGTGAAGTCGATGCGGCCGGTTTCCGTCGCCGCTGAAACGGTTGTACTCGCCAGTGCGAGGGCCAGCGGGAAAAGCAGTCTTTTCATCGTGATGTCCATAATAAAGTTCAGGTGGCTGCGTGAGCTCCGCAGGTTCCGGATCGCGAGTGAGCAGTGCACTTCCGGAACTCGAACAGTTTATGGACGGGCGAATAGGGCGAATGTAGGAAGACCGCGAATAACGGTAAGTAATGGGACAAGAGCGCGTAGGAAATAATGCTCTATTCGCGAAGGGCAGTTTCCCGGGGACGCTTCAACACAGTGTCACCGGGGAAACGTGGCATCAGTGGGGTAGGTCGGGCGAACCAAGCGTACGTTTCTGCAGGTTCCAGTCGAAGGGTTCGCCTCTGCGTTCAGCTTCGTAGCGCAGTTCTTCCAGGCGCTGATAGAGATCGAGTTCTTCGTCGGGCATGTAATGCAGGCAATCGCCGCCGAAGAACCATAGCAGGTCGCGGGGCACCAAGTGTGCGATCTGCGGGTACCGCTGGATCACCTGGCAGATCAGGTCCTGGCCCAGGTACTGGCTTTCCAGCGGGTCTTGCGGCAGCAGGGTCAGCAGTTCGTCGAAGCGTTCGAGGAACAGAGCGTGGCTTTCCTCTGGTACCTGCTCGGCTTCACTCAAAGCCACCAGGATGGTGCGCAGGTGGTTCAGCAGTTGCAGGTGGTATTCCAGATTGGGGGTGGCCATGGGGCGGTCCTCGGTGTCGTTGAAACGGTCGCGGAGTATACGCCAGATCATGTCTTTTGGAGACAGTGCGGCCCGCCATGGGCCGCTCCGGTCTAGCGGACCTTGCCGGGCTCGGGCAACAACTGCTCCTTGTCGAAGGCGTCCACGTCGATCACAGCCCGCCGTGCTGCCTCGGCTGCCAGCAACCGTTGCCCCTCGGTCGACTGCAGCACACCCGCCGCCACGGCGGCCTCTATGGTCGATTGCCCGGGCGCGGGCCGCACTCGGCCATCTTTGAGCGCCTGGTGCACGTCTTTTTGCAGGGGGGCCGCTTCACCCAGCAAGTCACAGGCCCGTTGCAGGGCCGCTACCGGGTCTCCCTCAGCCTGGGGCCTGAAGCAGCCGGCCAGCAGTTCTTCCAGCGCTGGGTCGCCTTTATGACGGCCGATCAGTGCAGCCACCTCGGCGTCCAGTTCATCGCTCGGCCCGGTGTGACGGCGCCCGAATGGGAAAACCAGCACGCGCAGGGCGCAGCCGACGAAGCGGTTCGGGAAGTTGTCGAGCAGGCTATCCAGGGCCTTTTCCGCTTGGCCCAAGCTCTCTTCCATGGCCCAACGCAACAGCGGCCGCATATGCTCGGGTGAGCCAAGGTCGTGGTAGCGCTTCAGGGCGGCACTGGACAGGTAAAGATGGCTGAGCACATCCCCCAGGCGCGCACTCAAACGTTCGCGCCGCTTCAGCGCGCCGCCGAGCAGCATCATGGAGAGGTCCGCGAGCATCGCGAACGCGGCAGCCTGGCGGTTCAGTGCATGGAAATACCCTTGGCTCAAGGCATCGCCCGGCACCTTCTCAAAACGACCCAGGCCGATGCCGTGGATGAACGTACTGGCCGCATTGCCGGCGGCGAACATGATGTGCTGCATCAACAGGTCGTCGAACTCGCGCAGTGCCTGGTCGTGGTCCTGGCGGCCGGCCAGGGCCATTTCCTTGAGCACGAACGGGTGGCAACGGATGGCGCCCTGGCCGAAGATCATCAGGTTGCGCGAGAGAATGTTGGCGCCCTCGACGGTGATGAAGATCGGCGCCCCCTGCCAGTTCCGGCCCAGGTAGTTGTTCGGGCCCATGATGATGCCCTTGCCGCCGTGCACGTCCATGGCATGCTGGATGCATTCACGGCCGCGCTCGGTGAGGTGGTACTTGAGAATCGCCGACAGCACCGAGGGCTTTTCGCCCAGGTCCACGGCCTTGGCGGTGAGCAGGCGGGCGCTGTCCATCAGCCAGGCGTTGCCGCCGATGCGTGCCAGGGATTCCTGGATGCCTTCGAAGGCCGCCAGCGGCACATTGAACTGCTCGCGGATAGTGGCGTACTGGCCGGTAACCAGGCTGGTGTACTTGGCCGCACCCGTGCCGACGGCGGGCAGGGAAATCGAGCGGCCCACCGACAGGCAGTTCATCAGCATCATCCAGCCCTTGCCGAGCATGGCCTGGCCACCGATCAGGAAGCTCAGCGGCACGAACACGTCCTTGCCGCTGTTGGGGCCGTTCATGAAGGCAGCGCCCAGCGGCAGGTGGCGCTTGCCGATTTCGACGCCGGGGGTGTCGGTGGGGATCAGGGCCAGGCTGATGCCCAGTTCTTCCTGCTCGCCCAGCAAATGGTCCGGGTCGTAGGCCTTGAAGGCCAGGCCCAGCAGGGTCGCGACCGGGCCGAGGGTGATATAGCGCTTTTCCCAGTTCAGGCGCAGGCCGAGGACTTCTTCGCCTTGCCATTGGCCTTTGCAGATGACACCAGTGTCGGGCATGGCGCCAGCGTCGGAGCCGGCCAATGGGCCGGTGAGGGCGAAGCAGGGGATTTCTTCGCCACGGGCCAGGCGCGGCAGGTAGTGGTTACGTTGCTCATCGGTGCCGTAGTGCAGCAGCAACTCAGCGGGCCCCAGGGAGTTGGGCACCATCACGGTCGAGGCCAGGTCGCCGCTGCGGGTGGCCAGCTTCATCGCCACCTGGGAGTGGGCATAGGCGGAGAAACCTTTACCGCCATATTCCTTGGGGATGATCAGGGCAAAGAAACCGTTCGACTTGATATGCGCCCACGCTTCGGGCGGCAGGTCGAGGTCCTGGCCGATCTGCCAGTCGCTGACCATGGCGCACAGCTCTTCTGTCGGTCCATCGATGAAAGCCTGTTCTTCCTCGGTCAGCTTCGGTGCCGGGTAGGCGAGCAGGGTGCGCCAGTCGGGGCGGCCACTGAACAGCTCGCCGTCCCACCAGACGGTGCCTGCGTCGATCGCTTCGCGCTCGGTTTGCGACATGGGCGGCAGGGTGCGCTGGAACCAGTTGAATACCCGGCCGGTGAACACCTTGCGGCGCCAGTCGGGCAGCGCCACCACGGCCACCTTGAACGCCAGCACGATCCAGATCAGCGCCAGCAGCCAGCCGGGGGCGCTGCTGAAAATGCTCATCAGCAGGACGTAGGCCGCCACGATGCCGAGAATCTGCAGGGGCGCCAGGCGCCGGTGCGTGAGGTATGCCGCGCCGATCACCAGCACTACCAACCATAACAGCAACATAATCGGTCCTCCTTGGAACCAGGGGAGCTTGAACCGTCCCAGACAGCTTAGACGTAACGCCGTGAACGGCAGGGTCAGAACAGTGACAGGGTGTGGCGGTGGGAGTTTCAGGATATTTTCAGCCTGTGCCGGCCTCTTCGCGGGCACGCCCGCTCCCACAGGGGTATCACAGGGTTCGAGACGGGTGAGACGCCTGTGGGAGCGGGCGCGCCCGCGAAGAGGCCGGTACAGGCGAGAAAACTCTGGAGTAGACTGTGCAGCCCTCCACATTCATAAGGACGTTGCCATGCTGAAGATCTGGGGCCGCAAGAATTCGAGCAATGTGCGCAAGGCGCTGTGGATTGCCCACGAACTGGGCCTGGACTTCGCGTCCATCGACGCCGGCGGCGCTTTCGGCGTGGTCAACGAGCCGCACTACCGCGCGCGCAACCCCAATGGCCTGGTGCCCCTGCTGGAGGACGGCGACCTGGTCCTGTGGGAGTCCAACGCCATCGTCCGCTACCTGTGCGCCGAGTACGGCGCCGAGCAAGGCTGGTACCTGGAAGACCCGCGCCAGCGCGCCCTGGCCGACAAGTGGATGGACTGGACCACATCAGCCTTGGCAACCCCCTTCCGCCCGCTGTTCTGGGGCCTGCTGCGTACCCCGGAAGACCAGCGCGACTGGGTGGCGATCAACGCTGCGCACAAGCGCTGTGCCGAGCTGCTGGCGATGGCCGATGCTGCCCTGGCCCAGCAGCCGTATCTTTCCGGTGACCAGATCGGCATGGGCGACATCCCACTGGGGTGCTTCGCCTACGCCTGGTTCGAGCTGCCCATCGAGCGCCCGGCCATGCGGCATCTGGAAGCGTGGTACGCACGCCTCAAGGCACGCCCGGCCTACCAGGCTGCGGTGATGACGGCGCTGACCTGAATCGAACACCACGGCTGTTTCGATAGTCACTATCAATACACATGACTGTACTTGTGCGGCCAGGCCTTGCACCATTGGCCGCACTCACTGCGCCAGTGACGTTATCTGGCGTGTCCTGCACCTTATTCTTCGGTAAGTGACCCGCTATGAGTTCTGCCCTGTCCATCCGACAGCTCACCAAAACCTACGGCAACGGCTTCCAGGCCCTCAAGGGCATCGACCTGGACGTTGCCGAAGGTGACTTCTTCGCCTTGCTCGGCCCCAACGGCGCCGGCAAGTCCACCACCATCGGCATCCTGTCCACGCTGGTGAACAAGACCAGCGGCACGGTCAACGTATTCGGCCATGACCTGGACCGCGAGCCCGCCGCGCTAAAGCGCTGCCTGGGCGTGGTGCCGCAGGAATTCAACTTCAACCAGTTCGAGAAAACCTTCGATATCGTGGTGACCCAGGCCGGCTACTACGGTATCCCGCCCAAACTGGCCAAGGAGCGCGCCGAGCAATACCTGACCCAGCTGGGCCTGTGGGACAAGCGCGACGTGCAGTCGCGTTCGTTGTCTGGTGGCATGAAGCGCCGCCTGATGATTGCCCGCGCGCTGATTCACGAGCCGCGCCTGCTGATCCTGGACGAACCTACCGCCGGGGTGGACATCGAGCTGCGCCGGTCGATGTGGAGCTTTCTCACCGAGCTGAACCAGAAGGGCATCACCATCATCCTCACCACCCATTACCTGGAAGAGGCTGAGCAGCTGTGCCGTAACATCGGCATCATCGACCACGGCACCATCGTCGAGAACACCAGCATGCGCCAGTTGCTGGGCAAGCTGCATGTCGAAACCTTCGTCCTCGACCTCAAGCAGGACCTGGCCACGGCGCCGGTGTTGCAAGGCTACCCTTGCCGGCTGCTGACCCCGCACACGCTGGAAGTGCAGGTGGACAAGGACATCGGCATTACCGCGCTGTTCGGCCAGCTGGCCCTGCAGAACATCGAAGTGCAAAGCCTGCGCAACAAGACCAACCGACTCGAGGAGCTGTTCGTGTCCCTGGTGGAAAAAAACCTGTCGAAGGTGGCCGTATGAGTGTGGAACTGCGTACCAACTGGGTCGCCCTGAACACCATCGTCTACCGTGAAGTGCGGCGTTTTCTGCGCATCTGGCCGCAGACCCTGCTGCCGCCCGCGATCACCATGGTCCTGTACTTCGTGATTTTCGGTAACCTGATCGGCCGGCAGATCGGTGACATGGGTGGTTTCACCTACATGCAGTACATAGTGCCCGGGCTGATCATGATGTCGGTGATCACCAACTCTTATGGCAACGTGGTGTCGAGCTTCTTCGGCAGCAAGTTCCAGCGCTCGATCGAAGAACTGATGGTGTCGCCGGTATCGCCGCACATCATTCTCGTCGGCTATGTGCTGGGCGGCGTGTTGCGTGGCCTGGCGGTGGGGGTGATCGTGACCATCCTGTCGATGTTCTTCACCGACCTGCAGGTGCACCACCTGGGCGTGACCGTGGCCGTGGTGCTGTTGACCGCGACCATTTTCTCGCTGCTGGGCTTCGTCAACGCGGTGTTCGCGCGCAACTTCGATGACATTTCGATCATCCCGACCTTCGTGCTGACGCCACTGACTTACCTGGGCGGGGTGTTCTATTCGATCAACCTGCTGCCGCCGTTCTGGCAGACCGTGTCGCTGGCCAACCCGGTGCTGCACATGGTCAACTCGTTCCGCTACGGCATCCTAGGGGTGTCGGATATCAGCATCGGCACGGCGATCACCTTCATGCTGGTGGCCACCGCGGTGCTCTACCTGCTGTGTGTGCGCCTGCTGGTCAGCGGCCGCGGCATGCGCGCCTGAGGCCTTGCACCGGCATTGGCGCCGCCGCCACTGCCGGCCCACCCACCAGCGCCAGTACAGCATGGTGCCGAAGTAGCCAAGGATGCCCAGCACCACGCCGCACACCACCGAGCCGAGCAGGAAGGGTTGCCACAGCGTCGACAGCTGGTCGGTGATCCACTCGAAGGTCAGTTCGTCAGGCAATGTGCGCGGTGGTACCTGCATCAGCCAGGCGCCGGTCATGTAGGTGACGAAGAACACCGGCGGCATCGTCAGTGGGTTGGTCAACCACACCAGGCTGACCGCGATCGGCAGATTGCCGCGTACCGGAATGGCCAGCGCGGCGGCCAGCAGCATCTGCGCCGGCATCGGGATCAGTGCCGCGAACAGGCCAACGCCCATGGCCCGTGCCACCGAATGGCGGTTCAGGTGCCAGAGGTTCGGGTCGTGCAGCAACTTGCCGAAAAAGCGTAAGGACTTGTGTTCCCGAATACTGGTCGGGTCCGGCATGTAGCGTTTGAAAAGTCGGCGCGGCATGTAGGCTCCCGGAGCGTTGACCCGGGCAGTATGCCCTTATTCCCGCTCAGCCTCGTTCAGAGTTTGTGACAATTGTTGAGCAAGCCGTGCCGGCAATTGGGCTATGCCTCAGAAGGTGATTTCGCTTCTGGAGCTCTACCTCATGCGCACAGGGATGTTGGCGCTTGCGCTCGGGCTGCTGTGCCTGGGCTTTCTTCCTGCATTGCCACCGGACGGGTGGTTGTGGGTGCTGGCGGCTTGCGCTGGCGTCTGCCTGTTCACCCGCGGGTGGCCATTGGGCTGTTTTCTGTTGGGGCTGTGCTGGGCCAGCTGGTCTGCCCAGCAGGCCCTGGATGACCGGCTGGCGGCCGCTTTGGATGGCCGCACCTTGTGGCTGGAGGGGCGGGTGGTCGGCTTGCCGGCGCGCACGGCGCACGGTGTGCGTTTCGAGCTGGAGGCCGCCCGTTCGCGCCGTGCCGAACTGCCACAACGCCTGCAAGTCAGCTGGTTCGACGGGCCGCCGGTACGGGCCGGCGAGCAGTGGCGGCTGGCGGTGACCTTGCAGCGCCCCGCCGGGTTGTTGAACCCGCATGGGCCGGACCGTGAAGCGCAGCTGTTGGCCCGGCGGGCCGGCGCTACCGGTACGGTGAAGGCGGGGCAGCTGCTGGCGCCGGCCAGCTATGGGTGGCGGGACTCGCTGCGCCAGCGCTTGCTGGCGGTCGATGCCAACGGCCGGCAGGCCGCGCTGGTGGCCCTGGTGCTCGGCGACGGGGCCGGCCTGGCGCGGGAAGATTGGCAGACGTTGCAGGCCACCGGCACGGTGCACTTGTTGGTCATTTCCGGCCAGCACATTGGCCTGGTCGCCGGTTTGCTCTATGGCCTGGTCGCCGGGTTGGCCCGCTGGGGGCTGTGGCCCGCACGGCTGCCATGGCTGCCCTCGGCGTGCGCGCTGGCCATGGGTGCGGCACTGGCCTACGGCTGGCTGGCCGGCGCGGGGGTGCCGGTGCAGCGTGCCTGCCTGATGCTGGCCGTGGTGTTGCTCTGGCGGCTGCGTTTTCGGCACCTGGGGGCGTTCCTGCCACTGTTGCTGGCGCTGGTGGCCGTGTTGCTGGTCGAGCCGCTGGCGGCGCTGCTTCCGGGCTTCTGGCTGTCGTTCGGCGCCGTGGCCACGCTGGTGTTTTGCTTCAGTGCCCGCCTGGGGGCATGGCGGCCATGGCAGGCCTGGACGCGGGCGCAGTGGGTGATTGCCATCGGTTTGTTGCCGGTGCTGCTGGCCGTGGGCTTGCCGGTGAGCCTGAGTGCGCCGCTGGCCAACCTGGTGGCGGTGCCATGGGTGAGCCTGGCGGTACTGCCGTTGGCCTTGCTGGGCACCTTGCTGTTGCCGTTGGGTGAGGCTGGGGAGGCCTTTTTGTGGCTGGCAGGTGGCTTGCTGGACGTGCTGTTTCGGGTGCTAGCGCTGGTTGCGCAGCAACGCCCGGCATGGGTGCCGCCAGCCCTGCCGCTATGGGCCTGGCTGCTGGTCTGCCTGGGGGCTTTGCTGGTGCTGCTGCCCCGTGGTGTGCCGCTGCGAGGGTTGGGCGGGGTGATGCTGTTGGCCCTCTGGGTGCCGCGCGAGCCGGTGCCTTTCGGGCAGGTGGAGGTCTGGCAACTGGACGTCGGCCAAGGCTTGGCGGTGCTGTTGCGCACCCGGCATCACAATCTGCTCTATGACGCCGGGCCGGCGAGGGGCGACTACGACTTGGGGGAGCGGGTGGTGTTGCCGACCTTGCGCAAGTTGGGGGTGAGTCACCTGGACGTGATGCTGATCAGCCATGCCCACGCTGATCATGCCGGCGGTGCTGGGGCGATACAGCGGGGTTTGCCGGTCGAGCGGGTTATCGGTGGGGAAGCGCTGGATGATGTTCAGTTGCAACCCTGTGCCAGTGGCGAGCAATGGGAATGGGATGGCGTGGGTTTTTCGCTGTGGCGCTGGGCGGATGGGCGCAGCAGTAATGACCGCTCCTGTGTGTTGCTGGTCGAGGCGCAGGGCGAGCGGTTGTTGCTGGCCGGCGACATGGAGGCAGGGGCGGAGCGTGCCTGGCTGGCGGCGACCGAAGCGCCACGCATCGACTGGCTGCAGTCGCCGCACCATGGCAGCCGCAGTTCTTCCAGCGAGGCCTTCATGCGTGCCACGGCGCCGCGTGGGGTGCTGATATCGCGGGGGCGCAACAATAGTTTTGGGCACCCGCATGCGCAGGTGGTGGAGCGGTACCGGCGGCATGGGCTGGTAGTGCATGACACGGCGGTGGAGGGGGC
>NZ_QJRK01000056.1:0-21224 GCF_003205245.1 Pseudomonas sp. MB-090624
ATTCGCGCGCGAACGCCTTGGTGCATGCCTCAATATCGCGCCGTACAAACAAGGCGCCCGCGCGCGCCTGTCACAGGCGTTACTGGCCCGAAACAAACGTAGGAGCGAGCGCAGCTCGCGATTGCGCAGCGCGGGCGGCGCTCGATCTCACAGGCGCTGAAGATGCTGCGGCTACCCTTGCCAGGAACCATAGAATCTCCCACAGGGACCGCGCCATGTTGAATATCAGCGCAGTACTTGTGGGAGCCTGGCTTGCCAGCGATGGGCTGCAAAGCAGCCCCTTGCCAATCAGATCTCGACCTGGGTCCCCAGCTCGATCACCCGGTTCAGCGGCAGGTTGAAGAAGCGCAGGTTGCCGTTGGCATTCTTCAGCAGGAAGGCGAACAGGTTGCCACGCCAGCGCGACATCCCTTCGAGCCGTGAGGCAATCACCGTCTCACGGCTGAGGAAGTACGTGGTGCGCATGGGGGTGAAGTCCAGGCCATCCAGATGGCACAGTTTCAACGCCGCCGGTACGTCCGGCTCGTCCATGAAGCCAAAATGCAGCAGCACACGGAAGAAGCCGTCACCATAGGCTTCCACTTCGAAGCGCTCGTGCTCCGGCACCCGCGGCCGGTCCTCGCTGACCACCGTCAACAACACCACCTGGCTATGCAGCACCTGGTTGTGCAGCATGTTGTGCAGTAGCGCATGCGGCACGGCATCGGAACGCGCGGTCAGGAACACCGCCGTGCCTTCGACCCGGTGCGGTGGCTGAATGCGGATACTGCTGATGAACAACGGCAGCGGCAATGCCCCTTCGTCGATGCGCTCGACCAGGATCTGCTTGCCACGCTTCCAGGTGCTCATCAGCAGGTACAGCACGCCCCCGGCCAGCACCGGGAAGGCGCCACCCTGGACAATTTTCGGCACGTTGGCGGCAAAGAACAGCCCGTCGACCAGCAGGAAACCGACCAGAATCGGCACCGCCAGCAGCGGCGGCCACTTCCACAGCAGCAGCATCACCGCCGACACCAGGATCGTGGTCATCAGCATGGTCCCGGTTACCGCAACGCCGTAGGCTGCCGCCAGCGCCCCGGAAGACTCGAAACCGATCACCAGCAGTACCACACCCACCATCAGGGTCCAGTTCACCGCACCGATATAGATCTGCCCTTGCTCGTCGCTGGAGGTGTGCTGGATCTGCATGCGCGGGATATAACCCAGCTGGATGGCCTGGCGGGTCAAGGAGAAGGCCCCGGAAATCACGGCCTGCGAGGCGATCACCGTGGCCAGGGTGGCCAGGCCGACCAACGGCAACAGCGCCCAGCCCGGTGCCAGCAGGTAGAACGGGTTGCGGGCCGCATCCGGATCCTGCAGCAGGAGCGCACCCTGGCCAAAGTAGTTGAGCACCAGCGCCGGCAGCACCAGGATGAACCAGGCACGGGCGATAGGCTTGCGGCCAAAATGGCCCATGTCGGCATACAATGCCTCGGCACCGGTCAGCGCCAGCACCACCGCGCCCAGAATGGCCACCCCCATCCCCGGGTGCACCACGAAGAAGTTGACCGCCCAGCCGGGGTTGAAGGCCTTGAGCACTTCCGGGCTTTGCGAAATGCCGTGCACGCCCAGTGCACCGAGCACCACGAACCAGGTGACCATGATCGGGCCGAACAGCTTGCCGATCTTCTCGGTACCGTGCTTCTGCACCAGGAACAGGGCCACCAGCACCACCAGCGAAATCGGCACCACCCAGTGGTCGATACCGTCGAACGCCAGGCCCATGCCCTCTACCGCCGACAGCACCGACACCGCCGGGGTGATCATGCTGTCACCATAGAACAGCGAGGCGCCGATCAGGCCACAGATCACCATCAGTGTGCGCAGCCGCGGGTAGGCCGCCGTAGCCCGCCGCGCCAGCGCAGTCAAGGCCATGGTGCCGCCCTCGCCCTGGTTGTCGGCGCGCAGGATGAACATCACGTACTTGAACGACACCACCCACAGCAGCGACCAGAGGATCAGCGACAGGATCCCCAGTACGCCGTCATGGTTGACCGGCACCCCATAACCACCGGTAAAGACTTCCTTCAGGGTATACAGCGGGCTGGTGCCGATATCGCCATAAACCACCCCGACCGCTGCCACGAGCAGGCCCAGCGACCGCGTCGCACCCTGCTTACCCTCGTGCCCGCCCTCAGCGTGACTGCTTGCCTGAACCATCGACCACTCCCGCAGACGGCCATTACGGCCTTTCAGTATTCACTCTGCGACCAAGCACTCACTGCAGCTTGGCGCAACGGCGCGAAGCATAGCGCAGCGTTCGTCGTATTTCTGCTGGTCAAGCGTCCCTGCGCTCGCTAGAATTGCGCACTTTTTGATCAGAGGCGCCAAAAGCGCCCGTCAAGATCGCCCCCGATTCCGGCCGGGCGACCTGCATTCAATACCGAGGTTAGTCATGTCCACCACGCCCGCCACCCCCAAGGTAGGTTTCGTAAGCCTGGGTTGCCCCAAAGCCCTGGTCGATTCCGAGCGCATCCTGACCCAGCTGCGCATGGAAGGCTATGAAGTCGTGCCCACCTACGAGGATGCCGACGTGGTGGTGGTCAACACCTGCGGCTTCATCGACAGTGCCAAGGCCGAATCGCTGGAAGTCATCGGCGAAGCGATCAAGGAAAACGGCAAGGTCATCGTGACCGGCTGCATGGGCGTTGAAGAAGGCAACATCCGTGACGTGCACCCAAGCGTGCTGTCGGTCACAGGCCCGCAACAGTACGAGCAGGTGGTCAACGCCGTGCACGAAGTGGTGCCACCCCGCCAGGACCACAACCCGCTGATCGACCTGGTACCGCCACAAGGGGTCAAGTTGACCCCGCGCCACTACGCCTACCTGAAAATTTCCGAAGGCTGCAACCACAGCTGCAGCTTCTGCATCATCCCGTCGATGCGCGGCAAGCTGGTCAGCCGCCCGGTGGGCGAAGTGCTGAGCGAGGCCGAGCGCCTGGTGAAGGCCGGGGTCAAGGAGATCCTGGTGATTTCCCAGGACACCAGCGCCTATGGCGTTGACGTCAAGTACAAGACTGACTTCTGGAACGGCCGCCCGGTCAAGACGCGCATGCTTGAACTGTGCGAAGCACTGAGCAGCCTGGGTGCCTGGGTGCGCCTGCACTACGTGTACCCTTACCCGAATGTCGACGATGTGATCCCGTTGATGGCGGCCGGCAAGATCCTGCCGTACCTGGACATTCCGTTCCAGCATGCCAGCCCGAAAGTGCTCAAGTCGATGAAGCGCCCGGCTTTCGAAGACCGTACCCTGGCACGCATCAAGCAATGGCGCGAACAGTGCCCCGAACTGGTGATCCGTTCCACCTTCATCGTCGGCTTCCCCGGCGAAACCGAAGAAGACTTCCAGTACCTGCTGGACTGGCTGACCGAAGCCCAGCTCGACCGCGTGGGCTGCTTCCAGTACTCGCCGGTGGAAGGCGCCCCGGCCAACGACCTGGGCCTGGCTGAAGTACCGGACGACATCAAGCAGGACCGTTGGGACCGTTTCATGGCCCACCAGCAGGCCATCAGCGCTGCCCGCCTGCAACTGCGCATCGGCAAGGAGATCGAAGTGCTGATCGACGAAGTCGAGGCGCAAGGTTCGGTAGGCCGCAGCTTCTTCGATGCCCCGGAAATCGACGGCAGCGTGTTCATCGATGGCGACCATGGCTTCAAGCCAGGCGACAAGGTTCGTTGCCGGGTGGTAGACGCCGACGAATACGACATGTGGGCCGAGCCGGTCTGACACCC
The DNA here is from genome assembly GCF_003205245.1 of Pseudomonas sp. MB-090624. Lineage (NCBI taxonomy): Bacteria > Pseudomonadati > Pseudomonadota > Gammaproteobacteria > Pseudomonadales > Pseudomonadaceae > Pseudomonas > Pseudomonas sp. MB-090624. Next base: position 3,772 of record NZ_QJRK01000056.1, read on the forward strand.
ACGCAGTACGCTGCGCACCATCGCCGGCCAGCAGCTCCTTTACCAGGGAGCTGCGCGGCCGATGATGGGCCGCGCAGGCGCACCGGCAATCCTTGGGCCTGTTGCGCTTTTAGCATCTATCGTTTCCTCAGCCCCAGAGGAACGTCCCCCGATGCGCCAGCCATTGTCCCTGCAAACCCCGCACCTTAGCGACTACCCCGAACTGGCCCAGGTCTGGGAAGACTCGGTGCGCGCAACCCACGATTTTCTACCCGATGCCTATGTCCGGCTGCTGCGTGAGCATGTGCTGTACCGCTACCTCGACGCCGTGATGCTGGTCTGCTGCAAGGACCGCCAGCGTATCTGCGGGTTCGCCGGGGTCGCCAGCAGCCGGGTGGATATGCTCTTCGTTGCCCCGGCCTACCGTGGCCAGGGCGTGGGCAGGCGCTTGCTGCGCTACGCCATCAACGAACTCAATGCCGAAACCCTGGACGTCAACGAGCAGAACCTGCAAGCCCTGGGCTTCTACCTGCATGAAGGTTTCGAGGTGGTCGGCCGCTCCCCTACCGACGGCCTTGGCCAACCCTACCCCCTGCTGCATATGCGCCTGCGGGGCACAGGCCAGTGCAGCGGCGACTGAATATGCCGCAGCAGGTCGCCGAAATGGCGCAAGTGACACAGATTCCCATCATCAACCGCGTAGGGGCAGGTACAATGGTCACCTTTCCCTGCCTCTGCGAATTGCGCCATGTCCGAACCCGTCCGCCTGTCCAAACGCCTCATCGAGCAGCTTGGCTGCTCTCGCCGCGAGGCCGAGCTGTACATTGAAGGAGGCTGGGTCACGGTCGATGGCGTGGTGGTCGAGCAGCCGCAGTTCAAGGTCGGGCAACAGCGCGTCGAGCTGTTGCCTGGCGCCCGCGCCGAGACCCTGGAGCCGGTGACCCTGCTGCTGAACCAGCCTGCCGACATGGACAGCGAAAGCGCCCGCGCCAGCATCAACATGGGCAGCCTCAGCGAAGCCCACCGCGAGGGCGTGCGTGCGCTGCACGGGCACTTTGCCCGGCAGGCTTGCGTCGCCCCACTGGAGCGCGGCGCCAGTGGCCTGCAAGTGTTCACCCAGGACTGGCGGGTGACCCGCAAGATCGAAGCCGACCTGCGCCGCCTGGAGCAGGAATTCATCGTTGAAGTGCGCGGCCAGACCACGCCCCAGGCACTGGAGCGCCTGGCCCGCGGTGCTACGCGCAATGACCGTGAGCTACCCAAGGCCAAGGCCAGCTGGCAGAACGAGACCCACCTGCGCATGGCCCTGAAAAACCCGCAGCCCGGGCAGATCGCCGAATTGTGCGCTTACCTGCGCCTGGAGCTGGTCGGCATGCGGCGCATTCGCCTGGGTGGCGTGTCGATGGGCAAGTTGCCGCTGGGCCAATGGCGCTATGTGGCCACTAACGAACGTTTCTAAGTAATAGGCCGCGCTGGAACGCGCGGCACCTGAACAGGATTCAGCAGCAATGAACCACAACGACGTCCTGCGCAGCCTGCGCTACATGCTCAAGGTGAACGACGCCAAGATGGCCGAGATCATCGGCCTCTCCGGCCTCGAAGTGCACCCGCTGGTGCTGGCTACCTACTTGAAGAAAGAAGACGAAGAAGGCTTTGTGCGTTGCCCTGAGCGGGTGATGGCGCACTTCCTCGACGGCCTGGTGTTCTACCGTCGCGGCAAGGATGACAGCCGCCCGGCGCAACCGATCGAGCTGCCGGTGACCAACAACCTGATCCTCAAGAAGCTGCGGGTGGCTTTCGAACTCAAGGAGGACGACTTGCACGCGATCCTCAAGTCCGTGAACTTCCCGGTCAGCAAGCCGGAATTGAGTGCACTGTTCCGCAAAGCTGGCCACGACAACTACCGGCCGTGCGGCGACCAGCTGCTGCGCAACTTCCTCAAGGGCCTGACTTTGCGCGTGCGTGGCTGAGTGACCATGCAGCACACCGTTGCCCCGGTCGGTATCGTCCGTTCATGCTTCAAGGAAAAGTTTGCCATTCCGCGCCAACCGCAGCTGGCTCCCGCCGCCCGCGGGGTGCTGGAGCTGCTGCCGCCGTTCGACCAGGGTGAGGCAGTCGAAGGCCTGGAGCAGGTCAGCCATGTCTGGCTGCTGTTCCTGTTCCACCAGGCGCTGGAAGACAAGCCACGCCTGAAAGTGCGGCCACCGCGCCTGGGTGGCAACAAGAGCATGGGCGTGTTCGCGACCCGCGCCACCCATCGGCCCAATGGCATCGGCCAGTCGGTGGTGCGCCTGGAGGGGGTTGAACCGGGGCGGCTGCTGCTGTCCGGGATCGACCTGCTGGACGGCACGCCGGTGCTGGACATCAAGCCCTACGTGCCTTACGCCGACAGCATTGCATGCGCCAGCAACCAGATGGCCAGCGCCGCGCCTGCAGCCATTGCCGTGCACTGGGCCGACAGCGCATTGGCGCAGGCCCGCGAGCATGCATTGCGGCTGGATGAGCCGCTGGTGGCGCTGATCGAACAATGCCTGGCCCAGGACCCACGCCCGGCCTACCAGGTACCTGCACCGGAACGGGTGTACGGGGTGAGGTTCTGGGATGTGCAGGTGCGCTGGCATTACCCGCAGCCGGAGGCGATCCGGGTGTTGGAGGTGGTGCTGGCCTGACCCCGATTGAGGCTTGTTCGCTGTCCATTGTAGGAGCGGCCTTGCGTCGCGATGGGGCGCGTAGCGGCCCCGGGGCTTTAGCCATCCTGCAAGCTTGCCGGGGCTGCTACGCAGCCCTTTCGCGACGCAAGGCCGCTCCCACAAGGACCGTGCAGGCATGAAAAAGGCGACCCGAGGTCGCCTGGCGCTGATCGAACAGTGCCTGGCCCAAGACCCACGCCCGGCCTACCAGGTACCTGCACCGAAACGGGTGTTGGAGGTGGTGCTGGCCTGACCCCGATTCAGGCTTGTTCGCTGGCTTGTGGGAGCGGGCTTGCCCGCGAACACCGGCGCTGCCGGTGCCAGACACCGCGTCGCCTGCTTCGCGGGCAAGCCCGCTCCTACAAGGACCGTGCAGGCATGAAAAAGGCGACCCGAGGTCGCCTTTTTGCATTTCAAGCCGCTATCAACGAGCCGGGCCTTCAGCCACACCCAGGTCGTCGGTTGGGCGGGTATCAACCAGCGGTGCACCGCCGGACGCCAGCTCCGAGGCCAGCTTGTCGTTGTCCATTTCCTTGACCCACTTGGCCACGACCACGGTGGCAACGGCGTTGCCGACCAGGTTGGTCAGGGCGCGGGCTTCGGACATGAAGCGGTCGATACCGAGGATCAGCGCCAGGCCGGCAACCGGCAGGTGGCCCACCGCCGACAGGGTGGCAGCCAGCACGATGAAGCCCGACCCGGTGACGCCGGCAGCACCCTTGGAAGCCACCAGCAGCACCAACAGCAAGGTGATCTGGTGGGTGATGTCCATGGTGGTGTCGGTGGCCTGGGCAATGAAGACCGCTGCCATGGTCAGGTAGATCGAGGTGCCGTCGAGGTTGAACGAGTAACCGGTCGGGATCACCAGGCCAACCACGGACTTCTTGGCACCCAGGCGTTCCATCTTGGCCAGCATGCGCGGCAGGGCCGATTCCGACGAGGAGGTGCCCAGTACGATCAGCAGCTCTTCACGGATGTAGCGGATCAGTTTCAGCACGCTGAAGCCGTGGGCGCGGCAGATACCGCCCAGCACCACCAGCACGAACAACAGGCAGGTGATGTAGAAGCAGGCCATCAGGTAGCCCAGTTGCACCAGCGAACCCACGCCGTACTGGCCGATGGTGAAGGCCATGGCACCGAAGGCGCCAAGCGGGGCCAGCTTCATGATCATGTTGATGATGTTGAACATGACATGGGCGAAGCGGTCGATCATGTCCAGCAGCGGCTTGCCGTAGCTGCCCAGGCGGTGCAGGGCGAAGCCGAACAGGACCGAGAACATCAGCACTTGCAGGATATCGCCGTTGGCGAATGCACCGACCACGGTGTTGGGGATGACGTTGAGCAGGAAGCCGACCGTGGTCTGCTGCGCGCCGGCGGCGGCATAGGCAGCCACACTACTGGCGTTCAGGGTGCTGACGTCGATGTGCATGCCAGCGCCTGGCTTGACCACGTTGACGACGATGAGGCCAATGATCAAGGCGATGGTGGAGACGATTTCAAAGTACAGCAGCGCGTAGCCGCCAGTCTTTCCGACCGACTTCATGCTCTGCATGCCGGCGATGCCGCTGACCACGGTACAGAAGATGATCGGGGCGATGACCATCTTGATCAGTTTGACGAAACCGTCACCGAAGGGTTTGAGCGCGACGCCCGTTTCCGGGTAGAAGTGGCCGAGCAGGATGCCGATGGTGATGGCGACCAACACCTGGACATACAGGGATTTGTAAAGCGGCTGACGTGTCGTCATGGCTAATTTTCCTCAAGTGTGCCGGCTCACCCTTCCCAGGGTGATGGGGCACCTGAATCGCTAACCCTCCTGCACTTGGAGGGATTTGTCGTTGTGTTCGAGCTGCCTGGGCAGGCCTCTGCGTAGATCAATAGCAAGGGTGGTGCCAAAGTGCCCAGCAAGGGTGCAAATGCCTTGTGTACCAAGGATTAATGCCCAACGACGGGGCGATAAAGGTGAGGAAAGCTGGCGGATTTCCGCCCGGTGGCGGGTTTTGTACAGGCATGTTGGCGGGAATCCGCCCACCCGGACCGTGAATCAATCGAGGTTGAAGGTAATCCTGAACGCAGCCCCACCCAGTGGTGAATCCCCCAGGCTGAGCACGGCGTCATAGCTGTCGACGATATCCTTGACCACCGCCAGGCCGATGCCCTGCCCCGGGTGCTGGCTGTCCAGCCGCTCACCGCGCTCGAGGATGCGCTCGCGCTGGTCGACCGGCACGCCCGGCCCGTCGTCTTCGATGCACAAGGTCAGGCGCCCTGGCACTTGCTCGAGGCTTACGCGCACCTGGCCAAGGCTCAGCCGATAGGCGTTTTCCAGCAGGTTGCCGAGCATTTCCAGCAAGGCGCCCTGCTCCATCGGCACCTGGGCCGCCCCGGGTAACACCCGTTGCACCTCCACGCGTTTGTCCCGGTATACCTTGGCCAACGTGCTGCACAGGCTGTCGAGCACAGGCCGTAGCGGCACACTGTGGCGCACCAGGCCGCTCTTGCGCAGGCTGGCGCGCTGCAACTGGTAGTCGATCTGCTGGCTCATGCGTTCGATCTGGCTTTGCAGCACCCGCGCCTGTTCGCGTTCGCCACTGCGCTGCTGCAGGCTTTCGCCCACCCCCTGCAACACCGCCAGCGGGGTTTTCAGGCTGTGTGCCAGGTCGTCCAGCGAATCCCGGTAGCGCGTACGCTGCTCGCGTTCACTGCGCAGCAAACGGTTGAGCGAGCGGGTCAGGCGCAGCAGCTCGCGGGGGTGCTCGCCGCTCAGACCATCGCGCGCCCCTGCTTCCACCTCATCCAGTTCGTGGCTGAGCCGGCGCAGCGAGCGCAAGCCCCAGGTCAAGCCGGCCCACAGCAATACCAGCAGCGCCAGCAAGGCAGCGCCGAAGCCCAGGTAGAGCTTTTCGCGCAGGCCGTCGAGGGTGGCCTTGTACTCGCTCACCGGCTGCAGGGCGACAATGCTGTAGGCTGCGCTCTGGCCACCCAGCAGCTTGATCTCGACGTCGTAGACAAAGAACTCTTCACCGTCGGCCTGGTGGATGCGGGCAAATTCGTTGCCGCGCCCGTCATAGCGCGGCCGGTAGTTGATGTGCCGGTCGGCGGTGGCGCGGGACTGCCAGACCAGCTGGCCATCGCGGTCGAAGATATACCCGAGCAGGCCGGTGTACGGCAGGTTGTAACGCTCGTCCGGCAGCAGTTCGGGCATCTGCAAGTGGCCGCCTTCGATGCGCGCGGCCGATATCAGCGTGGTCACGTCCGAGGCCAGGCGCTGCTCGATCGACTCCTGCAGGGCCAGGCTGAACGCCTTCTGCAACGCGGGCAGCAACCCCAGCATGAACAGCAGCGCCAGCACGGCGGCGGCCAGCATCAGGCGCACGCGCAGGGAACGAATCATCGGCAGCGCTCGGTGAACAGGTAGCCCAGGCCACGTACGGTATCGATGGGTTTGAACCCCTGCTCGCCTTCCAGCTTGCGGCGCAGGCGGCCGATCAGCACTTCGATGACATTCGGGTCACGCTCCTCATCGCCTGGGTACAGTTGCTCCATCAGGCGGTCCTTGGCCACCACTTGCTGATGATGGCGCATGAGGTATTCAAGGATACGGTACTCATAAGCCGTGAGCGCCAACGGCTGCGCATCGAGGCTAGCCTGCTTGCGGTTGAGGTCGAGCACCAGCGGGCCGGCAGCGATGGTCGACTGGGTGAAGCCGCTGGAGCGGCGCAGCAGCGCATTCAGGCGGGCTTCGAGCTCTTCGAACTGGAAGGGTTTGACCAGGTAGTCGTCGGCGCCTGCGGCCAGGCCTTCGACCTTGTCCTGCCAGTTGCCACGGGCCGTGAGGATGAGGATGGGGAAGGTCTTGTCCTGGCTGCGCAGGCGCGTGATCAGCTCCAGGCCACTGATACCGGGCAGGCCCAGGTCGATGATGGCCAGGTCGAAGTGGTACTGCCCGGCCTGGTACAGCGCCTCCTCGGCATCGGCGACCGCCTCGACCACGTGGCCGCTTTCGCCCAGGCGGGTGTAGAGGTGATGGCGAAGCAGGGCTTCGTCCTCGACCACCAGCAGTTTCATATGCAGCTCCTTTTCATCTATTGCCTGTACCGGCCTCTTCGCGGCTAAAGCCGCTCCCACAGGGAGCACACAGGTTTGCTGGACTGTGCGATCGCTGTGGCAGCGGCTTTAGCCGCGAAGAGGCCGGTACAGGATAACCCGGCAGGCCGTCAGAACTTGTAGGAGGCTGCCAGGTAAGTCTGCGCACTGCTGCTCAGGCGCAGGGTGCCATCCTTCGGCCCACCATGCGCGCCCACTTCGGTTGCCGCATTGGTGCGCAGGTAACGGTAGCCCAGCTCCACCGAAGCCTTGTCGGTGATGTCCTGGATCACCCCGGCCTGCAGCCCGTAGGCATAACCGTAGTCGGTATCGCGGCGGGCGCCTGGCGAGTCCTGGGTGAGCTTGGTCATGCCCAGGCTGCCACCGCCAAACAGTTTGGTGGTATCGCCCACCGGCAGGAACAGGTCATAACTGCCCAGCAGGTTTTCCTGACGCAGTTTCAGGCCGCTGTGGTCGCCCGAGACGTTGTCATAGGTCATGTAGTAACGGCCTTGGTCGTTGATCTTGCCCACACGCACACCCCAGGTGTCATCCTTGCCGATGATGCCGTCGGTGTTGAGGTTGTCGGTGTTGCGCTGTAACAGGCCGGACTTGCGGACCTTGTCGCTGGTCTGGCCGTAGGTGAGGCTGGCGAAGTTGTCATCGGCAGCCTGGGCGGTGGTGAGGCCAGCGGCGCAGACGGCCATGGCGGCAAGCAGGGTATTGAAGGTTTTCATGGCAGGTTACTCCAGTTGGGTGCGTTGTTTCGGTCTGGAAGCTAGAGTAAGCAGGGCACCCTGAACCGCGACTGAACCCTGACTGAACCTCGGCTGAACGACCCGATTGCCGAACAAGGAGTAGTACCCATGCGTGTCCTGCTGGCCCTGACCCTGATGTGCAGCGCTGCCCTTGCCCAAGCGGCAGTACAAACCCGCGAAATTCCTTACCAGGACGCCGACGGCAACCGGCTGGTCGGCTACTACGCATACGACGACGCCGTCGAGGGCAAGCGCCCCGGCATTGTGGTGGTGCATGAATGGTGGGGGCTGAACGATTATGCCAAGCGCCGCGCCCGTGACCTGGCAGCGCTGGGCTATAACGCCCTGGCCATCGACATGTACGGCGACGGCAAGCACACCGAGCACCCGCAGGACGCCCAGGCGTTCATGGCGGCCGCCCTGAAAGACCCTGCCGCTGCAGCCAGGCGCTTCGATGCGGGCCTTGAGCTGCTGAAACTGCAACCGAACACCAACAAGCACGAGCTGGGTGCGGTTGGCTACTGCTTCGGCGGCAAGGTGGTGCTGGATGCTGCGCGCCGTGGCGAGAAACTCGACGGCGTAGTGAGCTTCCATGGCGCACTGGCTACCGCTACCCCGGCCAAACCGGGCGTGGTACGCGCGGATATCCTGGTCGAGCACGGCGCGGCCGACAGCATGGTCACACCGCAGCAGGTCGAGGCCTTCAAGGCCGAGATGGATGCGGCCAAGGTGAACTATCAGTTCGTCAGCATCGAAGGCGCCAAGCACGGCTTCACCAACCCGGATGCAGACCGCTTGAGCCATGGCGAGCATGGCGGGCCGGACATTGGCTATAACAAGGCCGCGGATGAAAGCTCCTGGGCGGATATGCAGGCGTTTTTCAAGAAGGTATTCAAATAGCGATTGTACGGCCCGCTTTGCGGCCCATCGTCGGCAAGCCAGCTTCCACAGGCACTGCATAGATCGTCGGGCCTGCAGGCTTGCCGCGATGGGCTGCACGGCAGCCTCGGCTATTGCATCTCCCACACCGTCGCCGCGGCTGGCACAATAGCCGCCATGAACACGCTCCCCGCCTGCTGCGCCCCACTTCAGTACCACTGGCCCCTGCCCCGCCCATTACCCGGTGCGGTGCTGGTCAGTTGCGCCTTCGACCCCGCCCAGCTAGGGGCCGACGACTTCCAGCGCGCGGGGGTAGTGCCAAGCGCCAGCCTGCTGCGCTCGGTGCCCAAGCGCCAGGCCGAGTACCTGGCCGGCCGTGCATGCGCACGGGCCGCGCTGCAACGCCTGGACGGTCGCAACTACGTGCCTGGCACCCATGAAGACCGCTCGCCCATCTGGCCCGCCGGCATTCATGGCTCGATCACCCATGGCCAAGGCTGGGCCGCCGCGGTGGTCGCTGGCGCCCACAGCTGCCAGGGCCTGGGCCTGGATCAGGAAGCCCTGCTCGATGACGAACGCGCCGAGCGCTTGATGGGCGAAATTCTCACCCCGGCCGAGCTGGAGCGCCTGGACCGCGCTCAGCTTGGGCTGACGGTCACCCTGACCTTCTCGCTGAAGGAAAGCCTGTTCAAGACCCTCTACCCCCTGACCCGCCAGCGTTTCTACTTCGAGCACGCCGAAGTGCTCGACTGGTCTGGCGAGGGGCTGGCGCGCCTGCGCCTGCTCACCGACCTGTCGCCACAGTGGCAACGCGGGGCAGAGCTGCACGGCCAGTTCAGCCTGCAACACGGCCATCTGCTTAGCCTGGTGAGCGTCTGAGGCCTACAAGGGTGCCTGCTGGCGCGGCCAGTTCAGGCTGAAGCAGGCACCCCCCAACGCCGCACTGCGCCCTACCGTGGCTCGCCCGGCATGCCAGTAGATGATCCGCCGCACAATCGAAAGGCCCAGGCCATGCCCGCCCGAGGCGCGGGTGCGGCTGTCGTCCAGGCGGGTGAACGGCGTGAAAATGCGGTCCCATACCCCCTCCGGGATCCCTGGGCCATCGTCTTCCACATCGATGCGGCAGCGTTGCTGCCCCAGCTGGTAGCTCAGGCGTACCTGCGACTCGGCGTGGCGCATGGCATTGCCGACCAGGTTCTGCAGCGCCCGGTGCAGGTAGCGCGGCTCCGCCTCGACCCAGGCGCCATCGGCATCGGCCCCCTGGCACTCACCCCGCTCGACGCGCACATCGGCACGCAGCGGCGCCAACTCGTCGATCACCCGGTCGAGCAAGGCATCGATGTCGATGCGCTGGAACTGCAAGGCCGGCGCGCCTTGCTCCAGGCGCGCGTAAGTGAGCATTTCGTCGACCAGCTTGTCGAGGTCCTGGATGTCGCCGTCCATGCCAGCCAGGTGCTTGGCGCGCGCCTGCTCGGTGCTGGCACTTTCGATCATCTCCAGGCCAAAGCGCAGGCGCGCCACCGGCGTGCGCAACTCGTGGGATACTGCGCGCACCAGCTCACGCTGCATGGTCAGCGAACGCTGCAAGTGCTCGGCCATGCCATTGAATGCGGCGGCCAGGCGCCCTACCGAGTCGGTGTCGCCAGCCGGTACGCGCGTGTCCAGGCTGCCCTGGGCGATGCGTGTGGCGGCGACTTCCAGGCCCGACACGCGGCGCTCCAGCTGGCGGACCAGCAAGTAGACCACCAGACCGATCAGGCACAGGCCCAGAAACGCGATCAGAACCAGCAACTGCGGCGGATACGGGTTGAGCTGGTACAGCGGGCCGATCTCCAGCACCCAGGGCGAGCCGGTCAACCCGGCGAACACCCGGATCGAATCGCCATCCTTGCCCAGCGCCATCACCGTGTCGCCCTCCTCGACCCTGCGCCGCTGGTCATCGTCCAGGCTGACGCGCTCGATCCGTTGCAATGCAACGCCAAAGCCGAAGCCTTTTTCCTGCGTCAACTGGGCCAGGCGCTGCTGTTGTTCGGTGACCGGGTAGCGCACCAGCTCATCGGCCAGCAGATAAAGCGTCGCGCGTGCCAACTGCTCGCTGATCTGGTTGATCTGCGCCACCAGCATCAGGTCTTCCTGGCCAACCTTGCGCAGCACCTGTGCCGCATGCGGGCCGGTTTTTTCCACCACCACCAGGCCACGGGCCAGGCGCGCACGCTGGGTGCCATCAAGCCGGCGGGCGCTCATCGGCTGCAGCGCCAGTGGCACGCCGAGCAGGCGCTCCCAGATCAACAGCGAGCGCTTGCGTTCGGTTGCGTTCTGCACCGCCAGGTTGTCCGCCATCAGGCTGAAGGTGCCTTGCGCCAGGCCCTCACGGTGCTGGGCGGCGCGCACCTCGTTGACCAGGTGCAGGCTGAGCACGCCCAGCAGCGCCACCAGTACCAGCACCGCCAGCATGCCGCCATAGATGCGCAGGAAAATCGAATTGTTCATGGCGCCTCGCCGACGAACAGGTAGCCCTTGCTGCGCAGGGTCTTGATCAGCCGCGGCTGCAGCGGGTCATCGCCGATCTTGGGGCGGATCCTGGAAATGCGGATGTCGATGGAACGGTCCTGGCCGTCGTAGCCAACACCACGCAGCGCAGTGAAGATCTGTTCGCGGCTAAGCACCCGCCCGGCATTGCTGGCCAGCAGCCAGAGCAAGTCGAATTCGGCACCGGTCAGTTCGATCAGTTGCTCACCGAGGCGCGCCTCGCGCAGCCGGTTGTCGATGTGCAGGGCACCGAACGCCAGGTCCTGGCGCTTGCTGTCCAGGGCTTCGCTACGGCGCAGCAAGGCCTGGATGCGCGCCAACAGCAGGCGCGGGCGCACCGGTTTGCAGACATAGTCGTCGGCGCCCAGGTCCAACCCGTGGATCTGGTCGAGTTCGTCGCTGCGTGCGGTGAGCATCAGGATCGGCCCAGGGTACTGGTTGCGCGCCCGGCGGCAGATGCTCAAGCCGTCCTCGCCCGGCAGCATCAGGTCGAGAATGACCAGATCAGGTTGGCTGTCGACGATCCGACGCACGGCGCGCGCGCCATCGCCCTCGACCGCGACCTCGAAGCCGTTGGCCTGCAGGTACTCGGCGGTCAGCTCGGCCAGGCGCGGGTCGTCCTCGACGATCAGAATGCGGGGTTGGGTCTGGTCCATGGCTTTGGCCTTTTTATTCTCTGGATCGCAATCTTGGCCTTTGAGCGTATGACTGTAGATCTTTGCTGTCCATGAAATCGAGCGGGGCCCGCACGGTGCTCGATCTGACAGGCAGCAACCCGCTACAGCCACGCACCTGCCCCCCTTGGCTCGAGCGTTTTTTGTGGTAGGGTGCGCGCCCGCAAAAACTGCGACGGGGCGGCGAACGGCCGAAAAATACTGCAAACCACTTGGCACAAGGCCTACAGCGAATACTCACCTTTCACCCACAAAGTACCCACACGTTATCCACAGACGCTCGCCTTGCAAACACCCCAATACCGCATTATCTTGTATCCCGATCGCAGCGAACCACTAGATATAGGGGTTCGTGCAAAATCACACACAAAAGTCAACCCGCTAGATCAAACGATCTTCGGGGTGGAACTTCAAGTGATTTCAGCAGCCAAACCGCTCCTGCGGAGGCGACCGAGGCAAGCCCACCCAGGGCCTTGTTCGGGCATGGGTGTTGCAGGTCAGCCTGGCACTCATCAGCAACAGTTTTTGGGCCCAGCCCAGAACCTTTGACTTCGGCCAGGGAGCGGCAAGCCATTGCCCCTTATTCCTGAGTCTGTCCCGAAGTCGGTACGCCCGCGCGGGCGGGTGCGCATGCAGTGCGCATCCCCGTGAGGTTATCGAGCAAGTGGACGGAACGGTGGGCGCTCAAAAGGCGCCTGTACAATATAGAAACTGTGGAGACACCCACCCATGCAAACCGACACAACTCGCGAGAACCCGCAGGCCAAGGTGCCGCAGGCCGCCGATTCCCAGCAGGATCTGGCTGCTACCGCCCCTGGCCAACTGCGCGTGATCAAGCGTAACGGCACTGTCGTCCCGTACACCGACGACAAGATCACCGTTGCCATCACCAAGGCGTTCCTCGCAGTTGAAGGCGGCACCGCCGCCGCCTCGTCGCGCATCCACGACACCGTCGCGCGCCTGACCGAGCAGGTTACCGCCACGTTCAAGCGTCGCATGCCATCGGGTGGCACCATCCACATCGAAGAAATCCAGGACCAGGTCGAGCTGGCCCTGATGCGCGCCGGCGAGCAGAAAGTCGCCCGCGACTACGTGATCTACCGCGACCAGCGTGCCAAGGAGCGTGCGACCCGCGCCAACAACGACGCCGTGGTCGAGCCACACCCGAGCATCCGTATTACCCTGGCCGACGGCAGCCTGGCACCACTGGACATGGCCCGCCTGAACACCATCATCAGCGAAGCCTGCGAAGGCCTGGCCGAAGTCGATGGCGACCTGATCCAGCGCGAAACCCTGAAGAACCTCTACGACGGCGTAGCCATCAAGGACGTCAACACCGCCCTGGTGATGACTGCCCGTACCCTGGTAGAGCGCGAGCCGAACTACTCGTTCGTCACTGCCCGCCTGCTGATGGACACCCTGCGCGCCGAAGGCCTGGGCTTCCTGAACGTCGCCGAAAGCGCCACCCACCACGAAATGGCCGACCTGTACGCCAAGGCGCTGCCGGCCTATGTCGAGAAAGGCGTCGAATTCGAGCTGCTGGACCCTGCCCTGAAAGGCTACGACCTGGAGCGTCTGGGCAAGGCCATCGATCACGAGCGCGACCAGCAGTTCACCTACCTGGGCCTGCAAACCCTGTACGACCGCTACTTCATCCACAAGGATGGCGTGCGCTTCGAGCTGCCACAGGTGTTCTTCATGCGTGTGGCCATGGGCCTGGCGCTGGAAGAGAAAGACAAGGAAGCCCGTGCGATCGAGTTCTACAACCTGTTGTCGTCGTTCGACTACATGGCCTCGACCCCGACCCTGTTCAACGCCGGTACCCTGCGCCCGCAGCTGTCCAGCTGCTACCTGACCACCGTGCCAGACGACCTGTCGGGCATCTACCATGCGATCCACGACAACGCCATGCTGTCGAAATTCGCCGGTGGCCTGGGCAACGACTGGACCCCGGTCCGTGCACTGGGCTCGTACATCAAGGGCACCAACGGCAAGTCCCAGGGCGTGGTGCCGTTCCTGAAAGTGGTCAACGACACGGCCGTTGCCGTGAACCAGGGTGGCAAGCGCAAAGGCGCCGTGTGTGCCTACCTGGAAACCTGGCACCTGGACATCGAAGAATTCATCGAGCTGCGCAAGAACACCGGTGATGACCGCCGTCGTACCCACGACATGAACACCGCCAACTGGATCCCTGACCTGTTCATGAAGCGTGTCTTCGATGACGGCAAGTGGACCCTGTTCTCGCCATCGGAAGTGCCCGACCTGCACGACCTGACCGGCAAGGCCTTCGAAGAGCGCTACGAGTATTACGAAGCCCTGACCGAGTACAACAAGATCAAGGTGTTCAAGACCATCCAGGCCAAAGACCTGTGGCGCAAGATGCTGTCGATGCTGTTCGAGACCGGCCACCCATGGCTGACCTTCAAGGACCCGTGCAACCTGCGTTCGCCGCAGCAGCACGTGGGCGTGGTCCACAGCTCGAACCTGTGCACCGAGATCACCCTGAACACCAACAAGGACGAGATCGCGGTCTGCAACCTGGGCTCGATCAACCTGCCGAACCACATCAATGATGGCAAGCTGGACACCGCCAAGCTGCAACGCACCGTGAACACCGCCGTGCGCATGCTCGACAACGTGATCGACATCAACTACTACTCGGTGCCGCAAGCGCGTAACTCGAACTTCAAGCACCGCCCGGTCGGCCTGGGCATCATGGGCTTCCAGGATGCGCTGTACCTGCAGCACATCCCATACGGCTCCGACGCGGCCGTCGAGTTTGCCGACAAGTCGATGGAAGCGGTCAGCTACTTCGCCATCCAGGCTTCGTGCGACCTGGCCGACGAGCGTGGCGCCTACGAGACCTTCCAGGGCTCGCTGTGGTCCAAGGGCATCCTGCCACTGGACTCGCAACAGATCCTGATCGAGGCCCGTGGCCAGAAGTACATCGACGTCAACCTGGAAGAGTCGCTGGACTGGGCCCCGGTGCGCGAGCGCGTCAAGAAAGGTATCCGTAACTCGAACATCATGGCCATCGCGCCAACTGCAACCATTGCCAACATCACCGGCGTGTCGCAGTCGATCGAGCCGACTTACCAGAACCTGTACGTGAAATCCAACCTGTCGGGCGAGTTCACTGTGATCAACCCGTACCTGGTGCGCGACCTGAAAGCCCGCGGCCTGTGGGACTCGGTCATGATCAACGACCTGAAGTACTACGACGGTTCGGTGCAGCAGATCGAGCGTATTCCGCAAGAGCTCAAAGACCTGTACGCCACCGCGTTCGAAGTCGAAACCAAGTGGATTGTCGATGCGGCCTCGCGTCGTCAGAAGTGGATCGACCAGGCGCAATCGCTGAACCTGTACATTGCCGGCGCCTCGGGCAAGAAGCTGGACGTGACCTACCGCATGGCCTGGTACCGTGGCCTGAAAACCACCTACTACCTCCGTGCCCTGGCCGCGACCAGCACCGAGAAGTCGACCATCAACACCGGCAAGCTCAATGCTGTTTCCAGCGGTGGCGACAGCGCCCCGGTTCAGGCAGCCGGCCCAGCGCCAGTGCCGAAGGCCTGCGCGATCGACGAGCCAGACTGCGAAGCCTGCCAGTAAGGCCTGAATGCCGCACGGGGTGCCCTTGGGTGCCCCGCGCGGCATTTTTGTATCTGCACCCCGGAGAAACCTTGCCCTTTCCCCAGCGCTCACGCGGCTCGGCAAAAGAACAGGACTTCTCACAAAACGCGGTCACTGTGGGAGCGGCCTTGTGTCTCGATTGGGGTGCGAAGCGCCCCCAAGATTGCAGCTTCGCCGCATGATTCGCGGGGCCGCTTTGCGGCCCGTTCGCGACACAAGGCCGCTCCCACAAAAATCACGCCAACACCACATAATGTGCCTTAAAAATAAAAATCCACAACATGTAGTGCTATCCGCGTTTTGCCGCTACACTCCCTTCCCATAGCAAGCCACACAAACCCGGTGAACGGACGCACGCATTTCCGGTCGAAAAAGTTACCCTCGCCCGCAAGAGACGCGCCCCGATCCAAGGCGAAATCCGATATACTTCGCCCCCTCTGAAAAGAGCACCATTCAATTGTCCTGGCCCCTCCCCGAGGCCTGGCCAGGTACAAGCCAGAACACATTCAGATGTAAACGAGAGTCAGCCTCTCGAGCTGTCCATTCGCCGTTACGGCCTTGCGTCAGGCATCACATTCTTTAAATCCAAGCGGTTGCCCAGGGCAACCCTCAAGCAGGAGCCAAACCATGCTGAGCTGGGACGAATTCGACAAAGAAGACGGCGAAGTAGCCGCCAAAGGCAATAACCCTGCGCAGGCCGCTGCCGCCGCCACCCTCGACAAGCTTGACAGCGCCGGCGGTGCCGCCGCCCTGGAAGCCCGTGCGGCCACCGCTGCTGACTCCGACGCGGTCAAACGTGCCAAGGCAGCCCTCGACGCCCTCGACGTTGCCGAAGGCCTGGCCGAACTGGAAGGCTCCTCGGCCCGTGTTGCCGTTGACGAAAAGCGCATGATCAACTGCCGCGCCGACCTGAACCAGCTGGTACCGTTCAAGTACGACTGGGCCTGGCAGAAGTACCTGGACGGCTGCGCCAACCACTGGATGCCGCAAGAGGTCAACATGACCGCCGACATCGCCCTGTGGAAGAGCCAGGACGGCCTGACCGAAGACGAGCGCCGCATCGTCATGCGCAACCTGGGCTTCTTCTCCACCGCCGACTCGCTGGTTGCCAACAACCTGGCCCTGGCCGTGTACCGCCTGATCACCAACCCCGAGTGCCGCCAGTACATTCTGCGCCAGGCCTTCGAAGAGGCGATCCACACCCACGCCTACCAGTACTGCATCGAGTCGCTGGGCATGGATGAAGGCGAGATCTTCAACATGTACCACGAGATCCCGTCGGTCGCGAAGAAAGCCGCCTGGGGCCTGAAGTACACCCGCGCCATTTCCGACCCGGAGTTCAACACCGGCACCGTCGAAACCGACAAGGAGCTGCTGCGCAACCTGATCGCCTACTACTGCGTACTGGAAGGCATCTTCTTCTACTGCGGCTTCACCCAGATCCTGTCCATGGGCCGCCGCAACAAGATGACCGGCGTTGCCGAGCAGTTCCAGTACATCCTGCGTGACGAGTCGATGCACCTGAACTTCGGTATCGACGTGATCAACCAGATCAAGATCGAGAACCCGCACCTGTGGGATGCGGCGATGAAGGAAGAAGCGACCCAGATGATCCTGCAAGGGACCCAGCTGGAGATCGAATACGCCCGCGACACCATGCCACGCGGCGTACTGGGCATGAACGCAGCGATGATGGAGGACTACCTCAAGTTCATCGCCAACCGTCGTTTGACCCAGATTGGTCTGAAGGAAGAGTACCCAGGGACTACCAACCCGTTCCCGTGGATGAGCGAGATCATGGACTTGAAGAAAGAGAAGAACTTCTTCGAGACGCGGGTGATTGAGTATCAGACTGGTGGGGCGTTGAGCTGGGATTGATCGTCCGGGCTGAGCATCGAGAAGGCTGCCGAATGGCAGCCTTTTTTGTTGCCTGCGGAAGGCTTATACCGCGTCGCTTGCTTCGCGGGCACGCCCGCTCCCACAGGGCATTGCGTATTGCCAAAGCCTGGCTAATCCTGCAATGCAATCATCGCTGGCAAGACCAGCTCCTGCAGGTATCACGAAAGCCTTCCGCAAACGGGGATACCCCCGTGGGAGCGGGCTTGCCCGCGAACACCGGCGAAGCCGGTGCCAGACACCGCGTCGCTTGCTTCGCGGGCACGCCCGCTCCCACAGGGCATTGCGTATTGCCAAAGCCTGGCTAATCCTGCAATGCAATCATCGCTGGCAAG